>DASQUF010000024.1:0-26228 GCA_035641435.1 Propionibacteriaceae bacterium
CATGTTCCTGGGCCGGGAACGGCGCCGGTCCGGGCCGCTCGGCTCGGTCTTCCGGATGCTGGACAAGAACGGGATGAAGGAGGACGCCGGCAAGTCGATGGCCAACCTGGGCATCGCCACCGTGCAGAACATGTCCCAGGCGGTGGAGACGCTGTCCGGTGGGCAGCGGCAGGCGGTGGCGGTGGCCCGGGCGGCCACGTTCGCCCAGAAGTTCGTCGTCCTCGACGAGCCGACGGCGGCATTGGGCGTCAAGGAGACTGGACAGGTGCTGAACCTGATCCAGCAGATCAAGGCCAAGGGCATGCCGGTGATCCTGATCAGCCACAACATGCCCAACGTGTTCGAGGTCGCCGACCGCATCCACATCGCACGGCTGGGCGGCGTCGCCGGCGTCATCACCCCGAAGTCGCACACACCGACCGAGGCGGTGGCCATCATGACGGGCGCCACCACGCTGCAGCGGGGCTGACACCGCTGGAGTACTCACCCCCGGCCTGAAGAAACCGGTCACCGGTTGCGGGAAATCTGTCCGATTTCTCGCAACCGGTGACCGGTTTCCGGGTGCCCGGCGAAGCCTCACGCCCGGGTCTGCTCCCGGGCAATCAACGGCAGGCTGCGCAGCCCGCGCCAGGACAGCTGGCTGACCAGCTGCTTGGCCTGGTCGACCGGGATCTGCGCACTGTCCTTCGACACCCAGAACCGGGCACCGACCTGCGCCATGCCGACCAGCGAGATTGCCAGCAGCTTGGACTCGGCCACCGGCAGGGCGGTGTCGGAAGCAATCACTTCGGCAATGGCGTCGGCGATGTCGTTGTTGACCCGCCACAGGCGCTTCTGCACCGTGTTGTCGCCGGTGAGGTCTGACTCGAAGACGAACCGGAACTCGCCGCTGGCCGAGGAGACGAAGTCGTAGAACGCGCCGACCGCCGCCGTCACCCGCTCAGCGTTGTCCTCGGTCGAGGCGAGCGCCTCCGCCACGATGTCGACCAGCCGCTCGCAGCTGCGGTCCAGCAGCGCCAGGTACAGGTCGAGCTTGGATCCGAAGTGCTGGTAGAGCACCGGCTTGGACACTCCGGCCGCCTCGGCGATGTCGTCCATCGCGGCGGCGTGGTAGCCCCGGGTGGTGAAGACCGCGTTGGCCGCGTCGAGGAGCTGAGCCCGGCGCTGGTCCTTCGGCATCCGTGCCGCACGCGAGCTCGCCGGAGCCCGTGTCGGCAGAGTCGTCACTCGGGCATGCTACCCACGCGACCGGTTGCGCACGCGCCGTCAGGGCGCCCCGGCCAGATCGTCCGGCGCGAACACCAGCAGCTCCTCGTCGTTGGCGAAGTGGATCGGCCACAGGGGAATGGATGCCGCCCGCGCCGCCGCGGTCAGCCTGCGGGCCCAGCTGCGGTCGTCGTCGTGCATCTGGCGGCGTCCCGGTCGGGTGTAGAGCAGGGCGACCGCCCCGCCGTCGAAGAAGGGGCGCATGGGGTCGAGGGCGGTCATCAGGCCATCGCAGTCCGCCGCGCTGGCCCGCGGCGGCACGTCGTCGATCTGCGGGACGACGGGGCTGACCTGGCCGTCCATATCGGTGAGCGCGACCCAGAGCCGCCGGCAACCGAAGCCCAACGGGCCCATCAGCAGCCGCCACAGGTGGTAGACGTCGAGGCCGGTGCGGACCGGCGGCAGCTGCTCGACCGGAACCAGCTCGGGAATGTCGGAGAAAGATGAGTAAGGAGTCACGCCGAGCACGCTGCGGGAAGACCACTGGCGACCGCACTCTCGATGCCACGTTTATCCACAGTTTCTGTGGATACTCCCTACTTCTCAGTGTGGGAATCGTGCTGGTCTGGCTGGTCAGCCGGCCAGGGCGCTCCGTACGTCGGTGTGACCGAAGTCATCGCCCTTGTAGAGCAGGGGTTCGTTGCGATCGATGGCGAGCGCATAGGAGAAGCAGTCGCCGAAGTTCAGCCGGGCCGGGTGGCCAGAACCTCGCCCGAAGTCGCGATAGGCCATACGGGCCAGGCGGGCCTGCTCAGGGGTGAAGGAGGCGATCCCGATTCTGGACTCGATCAGGAACTGGTCGAGGTTCCAACCGGCCGTCGGCGAGGCGTGGCGGTCGAGCACGATGCCGCACTCGACGTAAGCTGCGGCCGACATGGTCGATGATCGGGCATCGACGAGAGCGGCGGCGTGCAGCGCCGCATCGTTCTCCCCCGCGAGGACCGCCACGATCGCGGATGTATCGACGATCAACGGGGCAGGCCCAAGTCGTCGTAGAGAAAGTCGTTCGGGTCATTGCTCAGGGCCGGGTCCATGCCCGCCGCCGTCTTCCGTCCGATAGCCATCAGCCGTTCGATCCGCGCCTCCCGGTCGTTCTCCTGCTCGATCTCCGCAAGCCGGCGGCGTACGGCGTCCTCGACCGCCGAGGTCTGGCTCTGACCGGTCAACTCGGCCAGCCGACGGACCAGTTGATGAGTCTCCTCGTTCTTGATGTTCAAGCCCACGGGTAGAAGTCTATTTCATCGTCTACCCAGGTAGAGGAGGAGGATTTGCCATCCGTAGCTCTACCGCCAGGTCGCCGTGCTCCGCCACCCGCTCGAGGACCTGTTCCGGGCTGAAGCGCAGGTCGTCCGCACCGCGTACGCCGCCCAGCTCGTCCCAAGTCACCGGCGTGGCCACTGCGGGCACCGCCCGGCCGCGCATCGAGTAGGGCGCGATGGTGTTCCGCGCGGCCAGGTTCTGGTTGTAGTCGACGTAGATCCGCCCGGCGCGCTGGGCCACGGACATGGTGGCGATGAAGAAGTCCGGGTAGGCCTTGGCCAAGGCCGCGTTCAGCCGCTTGACGTAGGCCCAGGCGTCCTTGCTCCGGCAGGACTGCAGCGCCGCATACAGCTGGATCCCCTTGCTGCCCGAGGTCTGGGGAACCGGCACCAGCCCGTCGTTGAACATCCGCTCGGCCACGATCAGGGCGGCCTTGGCGGATTCGACGATGCTCATCCCGGCGCCCGGGTCGAGGTCGACCACCACCCGGTTGGCCAGCGGCTCGCCCGGTCGTGGCTCGTTATGGGCCAGGTTCACCACCCCGTCCCGCGCCGTCGCGCTGCCCACCGTCCACTGCGGCACGTGCAGCTCCAGCGCGGCCAGGTTGGCAAGCCACACCACCGTCGGCGCGTCATCGGCCACGACGTAGTCGATGCGCTCCTCGCCGGTGTCCACGACGACCCGGCGGACCCAGTCCGGCGTGCCCATCGGCGCGTTCTTCTCGTAGAAGGAGAACGCCTGCTCGCCCACCCCGTCCGGGAACCGCACCCTGGTCAACGCCCGATCGGTGATGTGCGGCAGGAGCACCGGGGCGATCTGCGAGTAGTACGCGATCACCTCCGCCTTGGTGTACCCGACCTCGGGGTAGAGCACCTTGTCCAGGTTGGACAGCGTCAGGGTGCGACCGTCCACCCGGGTGGTGACGTCGGCGGCGGCCATGGTCTGAGTCCATCACTACGGTGGCGGGCGTGAACGAGAGGGAGGCCATCGCCCGCTGGCGAACCCAGGTGCCGGCCCTCGTGGCGGCGCTCGGTCGGGAGTGGGAGCTGCGGGTCGACGGAACGCCGATGGCGGGGCACACCGCCGCGGTCGTCCCGGTCCGGACGAGCACCGGTGATGCGGCGGTCCTCAAGGTGGGCTGGCCGCACCCGGAGGCGGAGCACGAGCACCTCGCTCTGCGTGCTTGGGCGGGGGAGGGGACGGTCCGACTGTTGCGGGCCGATCCGCGGCGCTTCGCGCTGCTGCTGGAACGGGCCGAACCCGGCCACGACCTGGGCCGCGTCGACGTCCGCAAGGCGTGCGAGGTGGTCGCTGCGCTCTACCCCCGGCTGCACCGGGCGGCGATTCCCCAGCTGACCCGGCTCTCCGCGCACGCCGCCCGGTGGGCCGCCTCGCTCGGCGAGCTCAGCCGCGGCGACCTGGTCCCGCGACGGTTCGCCGACCAGGCCAGCAGCCTCGCCCGGGGCTTTGCGCGCGACCCAGGGACCGACGGAACCCTGCTGCACACCGACCTGCACTTCGCCAACGTGCTTGCCGCCTCGCGTGAGCCTTGGCTGGTCATCGACCCCAAGCCGTTGTCCGGTGACCCGGCGTACGAGGTCGCCCCGATGCTGTGGAACCGGTGGGACGAGGTGATCGCCAGCGGCGACCCGCGTACGGCGATCCTGGACCGGATGTACGCCCTGGTCGACGGAGCTGGGCTCGACGAGGACCGGGTCCGCGCGTGGGTGACCGTGCGGATGATGGTCAACGCCCAGTGGGCCCTGACCAGCGGAGCGGACTCGGCCGGCTGGCTGACCAAGGCCGTCACCCTCGTCAAAGCGGTCCAGCGGTGAGACGCCGTCCCGGATGGCGGAATAGCCGCACCCGCGGCGGGCGTTACACAGCATGATCACGCCTGGCACCCCCGTGCCCGCACCGCAGGAAGGAACTCATGTCCCTGCCGCCACTCGTGGAACCCGCCGCCGAGCTGACCATCGACGAGGTCCGTCGCTACAGCCGGCACCTGATCATCCCCGACGTGGGTATGGAGGGGCAGAAGCGGCTGAAGAACGCTCGCGTTCTGGTCATCGGCGCCGGCGGCCTCGGTAGCCCGGCCCTGCTCTACCTGGCCGCGGCCGGCGTCGGCACCCTCGGCATCGTCGAGTTCGACACCGTCGACGAGTCGAACCTGCAGCGCCAGATCATTCACGGCCAGTCCGACGTCGGCAAGTCCAAGGCGGCGTCGGCTCGGGAGTCCATCGCCGAGACCAACCCTTTCGTGAACGTGGTCGTGCATGACGTCCGGCTGGACAACGACAACGTGATGGAGATCTTCTCCTCCTACGACCTCATCCTCGACGGCACCGACAACTTCGCCACCCGCTACCTGGTCAACGATGCTGCCGTGCTGCTCGGCAAGCCCTACGTCTGGGGCTCGATCTACCGCTTCGACGGCCAGGCCTCTGTCTTCTGGGCCGAACACGGACCGTGCTACCGCTGTCTCTACCCCGAGCCGCCGCCCCCCGGCATGGTCCCGAGCTGCGCCGAGGGTGGAGTGCTCGGTGTGCTCTGCGCGTCCATCGGGTCCGTGCAGGTGACGGAGGCGATCAAGCTGCTGGCCGGGATCGGCGAGCCGCTGATCGGTCGGCTGCAGGTCTACGACGCGCTGGAGATGGGCTGGCGTCAGCTCAAGGTTCGCAAGGACCCCAACTGCGCCATCTGTGGGGAGAACCCGACGGTCACCGAGCTGATCGACTACGACGACTTCTGCGGCTCGATCACCGACGAGGCCGCCGAGGCCGTGGCCGGCCACACCGTCGGCGTCAAGCAGTTGGAGGAGTGGCTGGCCGACCGCGAGGCGGGCAACAAGGACTTTCTGTTGGTCGACGTACGCGAGAAGGTCGAGCGGGACATCAACAAGATCCCCGGCTCCGTGCTGATGCCGAAGGGTGACTTCCAGACCGGCGAGGCGCTCGGCCGGCTGCCGCACGACAAGCAGGTGGTGCTCTACTGCAAGACCGGCGTCCGGTCGGCCGAGGTCCTGGCCCTGGTGCACGGCGCCGGCCTGGCCGACGCAGTTCACGTCGGTGGCGGCGTCAGCGCCTGGGTCAACCAGGTCGACCGAAGCCAGCCGGCGTACTAACCAAACAACCCCCGCACGGAGCGCGTACGGGGGTTGTTCTGGTTCAGGCTGGGGCGTTGCTCAGATCGCGTGGACCTGATCGGCCTGCGGGCCCTTGGGGCCCTGGGTGGTCTGGAACTCCACTCGCTGGCCCTCGTCGAGGGTACGGAAACCCGTCGACTCGATCGCGCTGTAGTGGACGAAAACATCCGGACCGCCGCCGTCTACGGCGATGAAGCCGTAGCCCTTCTCGGCATTGAACCACTTGACGGTTCCCTGCGCCATGTACATCTCCTTGCATCTGGCATCCGGAACCGCACCTCACGGCCCCGAAGCTGTTGGACGCCAGGTTCCCCGGAACGCCCACGCAATAGTTCTGGGGGCGTAGTGATGCACCACGACACAGACCACTTGCAACAGCGCTGCTTAGCCTGTCACACCAAGCAACCGAATGTGAACCCGATACTGTCCAGAAGTTACGGCGTGTCGCCAGGTACCGGATGTCCAGTGAAGTCGAAGCGCGCCCGGCTCAGGTCGACCCGGTCCCCGCGCAATGCTGCGCCTTCGGCGCGTAGCCGGGAGAGCGCCTCCTCCTCCAGTCCGCGGACCGGGCGGCCGTCGGCCCGAACCACCCGCCACCAGGGCACCGCGGCGCCGTGCGCGGACATCACCTGGCCGACCCGGCGTGGTCCACCCCAGCCGATCAGCTCGGCGATGTCGGAGTACGCGCAGGCCCGGCCCGGCGGGATGGCCTCCACCGCCCGCAGCACCTGCTCGACGTAGTCCACCTGCTCATTGTGCTCGGTACGCTCAGCCCATGAAGCCGCGCCGAGACTGGTACGTCGCGGCGCTGCTGATCGGGCTGGCCGGACTGCTCCTGCTCGTGGCCGCCACCGTGCGCTGGCTCCCGTGCCTGGGAAACGACGACAGCACGGCCTGCCAGACCCGTCAGGGCCGAGCGTTCGACTACCTGGTGCCGGTCGAGCCGGCGCAGGCCCTGCCGGCGACCGCGATCCTGGCCGGGATCGCGCTCCTGCTGGTGGCGGCCGCCTGGCCGTTCCTGCTCCGCAGGCTGCCGACCCGCCGACCGGTGCTGCGGGCGATCGCCCTGGTGGTTCTGGTGGCCAAGCCTCTGGTGCTCGGTCTGCTGGTCCTGGCCGCACCGGTGGTCGGGGTGCTGCCCCTCAGCGCCAGTCCGGTGCTGCTGATCGCCGAGATCGGCCTCGACCTCGCCGCCCTCGTCGTCGTGCTGACCGCCTCGAACTACCGGCTGGTCGACTATCAGCGGCTGCTCGTCGCCGCTGTGGCCTACTGGCTGGTCGGCTGGGTCGGCGTGGTGCTGGACGCGCTGATCTTCGGCCTGCTCGCCCCTGAGGCCGACGTACCGCCGGGGTCCGGACTGCTGACCGGGGTGGTGCTGATGATCTGCGGCGGCGGGATCGCCACCCTCACCGCCACCGCGCAGGAGCGGCAGCTACCATCCGGTGCTGCCCAGAACTCCCTTGAACGGCCCACTCACGGCTGAGGTGATCCAGCCACCGTAGAACCCGCCCGGCTGCGGCACCACGACTTCGCCGTCCACCAGGCAGCGGTCCATCGCCCCCGCATACACGGCGACGTGCCCGCGCAGGGCCGCGTACGCCGGCTCGGGCTGCGGGTAGTACCAGGCCGCCCGCGGCGCGACCTTGGTTCCGCCGACCACGTCCAGGTAGGACGCCTGACCCTTCCACTCGCAGAAGGAGTGCCCGGACGTGGGCACCAGCGCATCCGCGCGGAAGGCGGACCTGGGCAGGTAGTAGGTCGGTGGGTGCGAGGTCTCCAGCACCCGCCAGCTGGTCGTCGTCTCGCAGATCTCGATCCCGCCGAGCACCACCACGATCTGCTCGTCGCTAACCCGGATCGCCGGTGGCCGCGGATAGTCCCAGACCGACTCCTGCCCCGGCGCGATGGGCTCGGGGACGGGACGCGGCGACATGCCGCCAGGGTAGGTGGCGGCCCGACATACTGGTCACGTGGCGGCCGGGATCGAGGTGCGCCGGGCCGATACCCGGTTCCGCACCGTGACCGAGGGCACCGACACCCGGCACAGCTTCTCCTTCGGCACGCACTACGACCCCGGCAACGTCGGCTTCGGGCCGCTGCTGGTGCACAACGACGACCGGGTCCGGTCCGGTGCGGGCTATTCCGACCATCCGCACGCCGACGCCGAGATCCTCACCTGGGTGCTGGACGGGTCCCTGGTGCACGAGGACTCCACCGGCCACCGCGGTGTGGTCACCCCTGGGTTGGCCCAGCGCCTGAGTGCCGGGGCCGGGGTCATCCACGCCGAGCGCAACGACGCCTACCGGAGTGATCCGGGTGCTCCGGTGGTTCCAGTGCGGTTCCTGCAGATGTGGCTGCGGCCGGACACCTCGGACACGCCGCCCGCGTACGCCGCCCGCCCGGTCGACCTGGCTGACCTCGTTTCGGACTGGCGACCGGTGGCCTCGGGCGACCACCCGGACGCGGCGGTCAGCGTGGCGGCCCGCGGCGCCACGCTCTGGGTCACCCGGCTCGCTCCTGGGGTCAGCCGGCTGCTGCCGGCCGGACCGCAGCTGCACGTGTTCGTGGCCACCGGCGCGGTCGAGGCCGAGACGGTCGGCCGGCTGGCCGAGGGAGACGCGCTGCGGCTGTCCGGAGGGGCCCAGCTCCGGTTGACCGGGATCCGCACCGCCGAGGTCCTGGTCTGGACGATGATGGCCCCGTGACAACCCTGCGGGTGGCCCTTGCCCAGATCGCGTCCGGCGACGACCCGACGGCCAACCTGGACCAGGTCGAGGGCCGGGTCGCCGAGGCGGCGTCCGCCGGGGCGGAGCTGGTCGTCTTCCCCGAGGCCACGATGCGTCGGTTCGGGCCGGGCCTGCGCCGGGCGGCCGAACCCCTCGACGGCCCCTGGGCCACCCGGCTGACGGAGGTGGCGCAGTCCCATGGGGTGACCGTGGTCGCCGGCATGTTCACCCCGGCCGACGGGGATCGGGTGCGCAACACCCTGGTCGCCGCCGGGCCCACCGGGACGGCGTCCTACGACAAGATCCACCTGTTCGACGCCTTCGGCTTCGCCGAGTCGGACACCGTGGCCGCCGGGGAGGACCCGGTGCTCATTCCCGTTGCGGGCGGCGTGTCGGTGGGGCTGACCACCTGCTACGACGTCCGCTTTCCCGGGCTCTACACCCGCCTGGCGGAGCAGGGAGCCTCGGTGATCTGCGTCGCCGCGTCGTGGGCCGCCGGTCCGGGCAAGGTCGACCAGTGGCAGCTGCTCACCCGGGCGCGGGCCCTGGACAGCACCACCTTCGTGCTCGCGGCCGGTCAGGCCGACCCGACCACCGTCGGCCTCCAACCGCTGCCCGGTGCGCCGGCGGGGGTGGGTCACAGCGCCGCCATCTCGCCGCGTGGTGACGTGCTCGCTGCGTTGGGGGCCGAGCCGGATCTGCTGGTCGTCGATCTCGATCTGGACGAGGTCCCAGTCGTCCGCCAGGCAATTCCGGTCCTGGCCAACCGCCGCTTCTAGACCGGTCCCGCGGCTCCGCTCTGGTCCGGGGCGGCGTCCGTGTGTTATCGGTCCGCTGCGGCGGGTTCAAGCGGGTCGTCCCCCGTTGCTTTGGCAGGATGTGCCTGTGTCGCGCGCCGAGGACCAGCCCTGGTCGCCGTTCCCGGTGCAGGACTGGAGCACGCTGCCCGAGGACCCGCTGGCGCACACCGAGGTCGACCCGTCCTGGGCGCCGCCGCGTCCGGAGCGACCATGGTGGCCGCCCCTGGTGGTGTTCGCCCTGCTCGGAGCGCTGATCGGGGGCGCCGCGTTCGCATGGAACACCGTCGGGTTCGGGACCCCGCGAACCGCGGCCACCGCCTTCCTGCCGCCCGACGGAACCGCGGTGTACGAGGCGGTGGAGATCACCCGCGAGCTGAGGACCGAGCGGCGGCAGCAGGTTACCGAGTCGGCGCGGTTCGCCGGCGTCACCGGGCTGCTGAGCACCGACTCGACCTTCGGTAGCCAGCTGTTCACCGAGGTCGGCGAGCAGACCGACACGGTCCGCATCTGGCGGACCATCAGCACCAGCTACGACGACCCCGCCGCCCCGTACCCGGCGACGCGGGTCTACCGGACCAACGCCGCCATCGAGGTGCTGGGGGAGAGCAGCCCCGGAGCCGGGTACGTGTACCGGCCCGCCCTGGTCGAGCTGCCCGCCGACGTGGCCGCGGGGGCCCGGTGGACCGGCGAGGGTTCGGCCAACGACGCCCTCGACTACCGCTCCAGCTTCTCGGCGGAGGCCGGCGAGGGGGGCTGCCTGACGGTGGTCGGCGAAGTTCGCTACCTGTCCAAGCAGGGCCAGATTGGCCGCATCGTCGCCCTGGACCGCACCTGGTGTCCAGGGCGCGGCCTGGTGTCGGCCAGCGAGAGCTCCGCCGACCTGGTTACCCGCACCACCCAGGCCACGACCACGCCGCCGCGTACGCCGGACACCCGGGGACCGCTGCCGCGCTGGACCGCGCCGGAAAGCTGGACCGAGCACAAGCTGGACTCGATCTCGATGGACCCGACCTTCGGCGAGGGAGCGATGAGCGGCACGGTCAAGGCCCTGGCGCCGGTGCGGACCGAGTCCGGGCTGGTGGTCCGCGCGACGGCGTCGACCAACGACCTGATCGCTCTCACGCCCAAGACCCAGACGGCCTGGGTCGGAGCCTGGCGGGCCCACGTGCCGGGGGACATCCTCAGTCTGCGAGCCTTCGGCAACGTGATCCTGGTGACCACCAGCGCGCGACTGGTGGTGGCGTACTCCGACCTGGGCATCCGGTTGTGGCAGCGCGACCTGGACGAGATCGCCCCGGCGCCGGCGGTCCGCGTCACCGACGCCGACGTCGTCCTGGTCGACCTGGCCGGCGTGGTGCGCCGGCTCGCCCTGGCCACCGGCGCCGAGCTCTGGCAGCACCGCGTGGACGCCGACGTCACGCTGGCCCCGGTGGTAGGGAGCGGCCTGGTGGTGGCCATGGACCGCGGCGGCACGGTCACTGCCCTCGACGAGGCGACCGGACAGCGCCGGTGGACCAAGGAGCTGCTCGGGAAGGGCGCCGGGTTCATCGGCGCAACCCTGGTGGTGCTGCAGGACCAGACCGCCCACGGCCTGGACCCCGCCTCCGGCGACCGGCGCTGGCTGCGGCCGTTCGTCGGCACCCTCCACGACCTCGCCACCTTCCCCGACCGGCTGGTAGTGGCGACGGACACGTCGACGGTCCTGATCGACGAGGCCGGCCAGGTAGCGGCCCGGCTGCCCGCCTACCTGCGGCTCACGATGTCGGTCGACCGGATGGTGGGGTGGGGCGACCGCGAGGCCGAGGTGGTCGACCCGTCGGGGGCGGTCAGCCGGCGCTGGTCGCTGCCCGGGCTGACGCTCGCCGTCCAGGACCGGCCGGCGGTCGCGCTGGCGCAGGGCGTGCTCCTGGCCAACAACGACTGGACCTTCACGGTCTGGAACGATGAGCGCTGACGTCCGCGCGTCAGCCGCTGGACCAGAGACCGACCCCCGGCCGCGCGACCGCCGGCCGATGCGCTTCCTGGCCGGCGTGCTCCGGCAGACGCTGGTCGAGCCGGTCGACGCTGGCCGGCTGCACAACCTGGACTGGCCGTACGGTCTTTCTGCTCTGGTCGTCGCGGGCTACGCGATGTTCGCCGTTGCCGCGCTGATCGTGGTCCTGTCCGGACCGATCCGCCGGCAGAGCACGCTGGTCATCTCCGGGTTCGCCTCGGTCGGTCTGCCGGAGGTCGCGCTCTGGCCGCTGGTGGTGCTGCTGTCCTTCGGCGCGGCCTCGCTGATGACCGCCGCGCTGCATGGGCCGTGGTGGCTCAAGATCCTGGGGTTGCTCGTCGTGCTGATGATCACCGGCACCTGGACGCTGCGCAGCCCCGGACTGGTCGGCGGGACGGGCTGGCTGGTGACCGGCGTGGTCATTCTGATCGGCCTGGTGGCCGTGGTCGTGGTGCGGTGGCGCCGCCGTTTCGCCTGGTGGGAGTTCGCGGTGATCTGGGCCCTGGTCGGCGGGGCGATGGCCGTGGGCGTCGGTGCGGCCCGGGAGGCCAAGCGGTTCGGCTTCCCGATCAGTGCGCAGCTGCTGCAGCAGACGGCCGCTCTGCTCGGCTACCTGGCCCTGCCGGCCGCGATCGTGGCCGGTGCGGCCGTCGCGGAGATCACCGTCCGGGCCACGGTGGCGGCGACACGTAATGCCGGTCGGTTGGACCACCACCGCTGGCCGTACGTGATCCTGGCCGCAGTGCTGCTGGTCCGCGGGGCCCAGGCGGTCCGGGAATGGCTGAACCGCGACCCGGTCAGCCAAGGTCTGGTCGCCTACCTGCCCGCCGCGGTCATCGTGATCGGCTTCGCGGTGGTCGGCGCTGTTGTGCTTCGGCTGGCCGCGCGACGGGGTACCCGACCGGTGGTCTCGGAGCTGAGCGACGAGCTGGGCTCCGTGGGGTTTCCGGTGGCCGCCGCCCTGATCGCCCTGCTGCTGCCCGTCCAGGTGCTGCTCGCCGTCCTGCAGGGCCTCGCCTCGCTCGCGACGCAGAGACTGTCCGAGGGTTTCACCGACCCCAGCGGTGTGGTCGGAGATCTCGTCGATCCCGTCCGGGTCGTCATCGGCATGGTGCTGATCGTGCTCGCGGTGGTCTACGCGCGTCGCGGCCGGCCGGGTCGGGCGCTGCTGCTGGGCTGCATCGGCGTGATGCTGGTCGTGCTCGCCCGCGCGCTGGTCCTCGGCGACACCACCGCCGCACCGATCGACCCGGATGTGCTCAACCTGGTGGCGACCGCGGTCGTGCTGGTCGCCCTGGCCGTCACCGGCGTACGTCGGCGGCTGACCGGTCAGCGAGCGGTGGCCTTCGCAGGAATCCTGATCCTGTCGGCGCTCTTCTCCGGCCGCGACTTCGTCTCCGACCCGCTCGGCACCGTGCTCGGCTTCTCCGGCGCCGCCCTGGTGCTCTTCGGTCTGACCTGGGACCTGCTCACCGGGTCGCGGTGGGGGAACGGCGACAGCCGACGCTTCCCGCGACCGACCCGGGTGCTGCTGGTGCTGACCAACTCGGTGCTGACCATGACCGTGCTGGCGTACGCGGCCCTGATCCGGGACGGCAGCACCACGATCTACCTCGATCCCTACGCCGAGATCGGCAACCTGGTCTTCGGCACCGCCCTGCTGGGCGCCGCGGTGATCGGCGCCTTCGACGCCGCCTGGCACGACGCGCCGGTCGACTGATCTGGCTCGCGCCCGGTCGGAGGGCCTCCGCCCTCCCTGCGGTTTCGCACGTAGGCCCAGGAAACTTGCACTGTACCCATCAACTATCGCGGGCTCAGTGCGAGATTCCCGGGTATACCCGGGAAACTGCAGCCGAGCGAGGCGAAGTCCGCGTGGCTGGCCGGATCCGGAGAAATCGTCGGTAGCGTCTGATCCAATGACGGCGACCGCAGCCCACGCAACCCGCAGGACGACCTGACTCGATGTACCGCCTGATCCGCACGTCGGAGCCGCCGCCCGTCGCCCCGACCCTCGATGCCGACCAGCAGGCCGTGGTCGACCACCCGGGCGGTCCGCTGCTGGTGCTGGCCGGACCGGGTACCGGCAAGACGACCGCGCTCGTCGAGTCGGTGGTGGAGCGGATCGAGCGCCGGGGGATCGCGCCGGACCGCATCCTGGTGCTCACCTTCTCCCGTCGCGCCGCCGCCGACCTGCGCGCCCGGATCGCTACCCGGCTGGGCCGCACCACGGTCACGCCGTTGGCCATGACCTTCCACGCGTTCGGGTACGCGCTGCTCCGCCGGTTCGCCGACCGCGTCAGTCCGGAGGCCGACGGCCTGGCTCCGCCGCTCCGCTTGCTGACCGGACCGGAGCAGGAGTTTCGGGTCCGAGAGACCCTGCAGGGCAGCCTGGAGACGCGGCGGGCGGCCTGGCCCGACTCGCTGGCCCGCGCGTTCCCGACCCGGGCGTTCGCCGCCGAGGTCCGGGCGGTGCTGGCCCGGGCCCGCCAGCTCGGCATGGACCCGATCGACGTGGTCGAGGCGGGCGAGGCCGCCGGCCGCCCGGAGTGGGTGGGGGCCGGGGAGTTCTTCGAGGAGTACCTCGACGTGCTCGACGCCGAAGGGGTGCTGGACTATGCCGAGCTGGTGCACCGGTGCCGGATCCTGCTTGCCGACCCCGAGATCGTCACGCAGCTGCGGGCCGAGCTGGACTGGGTGTTCGTCGACGAGTACCAGGACACCGACCCGGCTCAGGTCCGGCTGCTGCAGGCGGTCGCCGGCGGCGGGCGGGACCTCGTCGTGGTGGGCGACCCCGACCAGTCGATCTACACCTTCCGTGGGGCCGAGGCCCGCGGCATCCTCGACTTCCCCGACCGGTTCCGCACCGCCGACGGCGGACCGGCCGCGGTCCGGGCCCTGGCCACGACCCGGCGCTTCGGGCCGGTGCTGCTGGCGGCCAGCCGCAACGTGGCCCGCCGGCTGGGCGTGCCCCGGGCCCTGCCCGTCGAGGTCTTCGCCGGCTTCCGGGAGCCCCGCCCGGCGCCCGGTCTGGCCCGGGGTTCGGTCCAGGCGTTCACCTGCATCAGCCCCGGCGCCGAGGCCGAGCACATCGCGGAGATCCTGCGCAGCGCCCATCTACGCGACGGCCTGCCCTGGGACGAGATGGCGGTGCTGGTCCGCGCCGGCCGGTCGACCATCCCGGGCCTGACCCGCGCGCTGACGGCAGCCGGCGTCCCCGTCGAGGTGGCCGGGGACGAGATACCGCTCGCCGCCAACCCCGCCGTCCGCCCTCTGCTGCTGGCCCTGCAGGTCGCCGCCCGCGGCTGTGCGGTCACTCCGGACGAGGCGCAGGTGCTGCTCAGCTCCCCGCTGGGTGGGATGGACAGCATGGCCGTACGCCGGCTCGGCCGAGCGCTGCGCGAGGCCGAGCGGGCGGAGCTGGCCGGGACCGCGCTGCCCCGGCCGTCGGTCGAGCTGACCAGCCTGGCCCTGCGCCATCCCGACCGGCTGACCGAGTGTGGCGACCGGCCCGAGGTCGAGGCGGCCCGCCGGCTGGCCGACCTGATCTGGAGGTGTGCCCGCGGCATTCAGACCGGACACACCGCCGAGGAGTCGCTGTGGCTGCTCTGGTCGGGCACCGACTGGCCGGAACGGCTGCAGCACGACGCCGCGCGCCCCGGTGAGGGCGGCCGACGGGCCAACCGGGCCCTGGACGCGATCTGTGCCTTGTTCGACATCGCGGCCCGTAGCGAGGAGATCTCCGGCCCGCGCGGGCTGACCGGCTTCCTGGCCGAGATCGAGAGCCAGCAGATTCCCGCCGACCCGATGCGCGAGTCCGACCTGCGGGGGTCCGCGGTCCGGGTGCTCACCGCCCACCGGGCCAAGGGCCTGGAGTGGGAGCTGGTGGTCGTCGCCGGGGTCCAGGAAGGCACCTGGCCCGACGTGCGCCGGCGCGGGTCGCTGCTCGAGGCGGACCGCCTCGGTCGCCGCGCCGTGACCGAGGCGGCCCCCGTCGCCAGTCGGATCGCCGAGGAGCGCCGGCTGTTCTACGTTGCCTGTACCCGGGCGCGGTCCCGGCTGGTGGTGACCGCGGTGGCCGGCACCGAGGGCGAGGGCGACCAGCCGTCCCGGTTCCTGGCCGAGCTGGGCGTACCGGTGCAGACCCGGTCCGGACGGCCGCGGCGCCCGTTGTCTCTGGCCGCGCTGGTCGGCGAGCTGCGCCATGTCACCGTCGACCCCGAGGCGGCACCCGGGCTGCGCGAGCAGGCAGCCGACCGGCTGGCCCGGCTGGCCGCTGCGACAGCCGCCGACGGGCACCGACTGGCCGCCGGCGCCGACCCGGACCGCTGGTGGGGGCTGAAGCCACTCACAACCGCACACCGCCCGGTCCTGCCGGAGGAGGAACCGGTGCGGCTGTCCGGCAGTGAGCTGGCCAGGATCCTGGCCTGCCCGCGGCACTGGTTCCTCTCCCGGCAGGCGCGGGCCGAGGCGGCCCGGAGCACGGCGGCGAGCTTCGGCTCGGTGATCCACGTGCTGACTGACCACGGCGCTCGCACCGGTGCCGACCTGGCCGAGCTGACCGACCACCTCGACACGGTCTGGCGCCAGCTCGACTTCGACGCGAACTGGCTGTCGGCGGTCGAGCGGGTGGAGGCCGAGTCCGCCCTTGAGCGCTTCGTGGCCTGGCAACAGGCCCGGACCGGATCGGTTCTGCTGGGCACCGAGGTGGGATTCTCGTGCCTGGTCGACGTGGGCGGCGAGCGGGTCCAGCTCACCGGCAGCGCCGACCGGGTCGAGCGGGACCCGGACGGCCGGATTCGCATCGTCGACTTCAAGACCGGCCGGACACCGCCGGCGGCCGCGGACGTCGCCCTGCACGACCAGCTGGGTGTCTACCAGCTCGCCGTTGCCCAGGGGGCCCTCGCCGACGTGGCGGGGCCCAACGCCCGGCCCGGCGGGGCGGAGCTGGTCTACCTCCGGCTCTCCGATGGGGCGTCCAACCTGCCCAAGGTGTTCACCCAGGCCTCGATCGACGACATGCCGTTCCCCCTGGGTCTCCCGGAGCCGAACCCGGCCGCCCCGCCGCCGGCCACCTGGGTGCATCAACGGCTGGCCGACGCCGCCGCCCTGGTCCGGACCGAGCGGCACGAGGCCCGGGTGGGACCCGGCTGCCGCTACTGCCCGTTCCGCAGCAGCTGCCCGGCGCAGCCCGTCGGACGGCAGGTGGTGTCATGACGGTATCCACGCTCACTCCGGGGTCCCGCTCCCGACGGCTGCACTCCACCGACGACCTCATCGACGCCCTCGGCGTGCCCTTCTCGGCCGGCCAGCTGGCCGCGATCACCGCACCGCTCGAGCCGGGAGTGATCATCGCCGGCGCCGGTTCAGGCAAGACCACGGTGATGGCGGCCCGGGTGGTCTGGTTGGTCGGCACCGGCGCAGTCCGCCCGGAACAGGTGCTCGGGCTGACCTTCACCCGCAAGGCGGCCGCCGAGCTGTCCACCCGCGTACGCACCGCCCTGCTCCGGGCCGGGGTGGTCGCCGACTCCGGAGTGGACGAGTCCGGCGAGCAGCTGATCATGACTTACGACGCCTTCGCCGCCCGGCTGGTCGCCGAGCACGGGCTGCGGCTGGGCTTCGAGGCCGATCCGACCATGCTGACCGGCGCGAGCCGGTACCGGCTCGCCGCACGGGTGGTCAAGGCCGCCGCGGGCCCGTTCGAGTTCATCTCCCGGCTCCGGCCGGCCACGGTGACCGAGCGGGTGCTCCGGTTGGACGCCGACCTGCAGCAGCACCTGGTCGATCCGGCCGAGCTGGACAAGCACGCCCGGGACCTGCTGGTCGCCCTGGACTCGGCTCCGCCGAACAACCGGGGCCGGACGTACGCCGACGTGGCCCGGGCGATGGCGGTCGCCCAGGAGCGGCTCGAGCTGGCGAGCCTGGTGCAGGAGTACCAGACGCTCAAGCTGCGGCTAGGCCTGGTCGAGTTCGCCGACCAGATGGCCATCGCGGCCCGGCTCGCCGTGCAGGCCCCGGCCGTCTCGGCCGCGCTCCGGTCGAGCTTCTCGGTGGTGCTGCTGGACGAGTACCAGGACACCTCAGCGGCTCAGGCCGCCATGCTGCGCGGGCTGTTCTCGGGGGCGACGCCGAGCGAGGGCCTCGGCCACCCGGTGACCGCAGTGGGTGACCCGTTGCAGGCCATCTACGGCTGGCGCGGGGCCGCGGCCAGCAACATCCTGACCTTTGCGGAGAGCTTCCGGCGCCGGGACGGCCGGCCCGCGACCGACTTCGCCCTCACCGTCAACCGGCGCAGTGGCCACACCATCCTGGACCTGGCCAACGGCCTCAGCGCGCCGCTGCGCGGCGAGGCGGCCGGCCCGGGAGTGCGCCAGCTGGAGGCGCCGGCGGACGCCCCAGCGGGCGAGATCCGGGCGGCCACCTTCGATACCTGGGGCGAGGAGGTGAGGTGGATCGGCGACCAGGTGGTGGCCGTCCGCGCCGCCGGGCCGGCGAACCGGTGGGCCGACATCGCCATCCTGACCCGGCGCAACGCGGACATCGCCCCGCTGTACGGCGAGCTGACCGCCCGCGAGGTGCCCGTCGAGATCGTCGGCCTGGGTGGGCTGCTGCACCTGCCGGAGGTGATGGACGTGACGGCCACGCTGCGGCTGATCGACGACGTCACCGCCAATCCTGACCTGATCCGGCTGCTCACCGGCCCCCGCTGGCGGGTGGGCCCCCGCGACCTTGCCCTGCTCGGTCGGCGGGCCCTGGAGCTCGCCCGCGCCGGGGCTCCGCCGACTACCGGGCCGGGCGTCGACTCGGTGCTGGACGCCTTGGAGCACGCGGTGGCTGACCTGGACCCGACCGATGTGGTCAGCCTGCTCGACGCGCTGGAGGACCCCGGGCCCGGGCCGTACTCCGACGCCGCCCGTGAGCGGTTCGGCCGTCTTGCCGAGGAGCTGTCCTACCTACGCCGGCACGTGGACGAGCCGGTGCTGGACCTGGCCCGCCGAGTGATCGCCACCCTCGGCCTGGACATCGAGCTGCTGGCCACGCCGGAGTTCGCCCGGTCGTCCCGGCGCGACCAGCTGGGCGCGTTCCTGGACGCCGTGGCGGCCTACGTCGACGTCGACGGCGAGGCCTCGCTCAGCGGGCTGCTGGGCTACCTGCAGGCCGAGCTCGAGCAGGGCACCGGCCTCGACCAGGCCGTGCCGTCGGACCGCGAGGCGGTCAAGCTGCTGACCGTGCACAAGGCCAAGGGCCTGGAGTGGGAAGCGGTGTTCCTGCCCGCCCTGATGCAAGGCACCTTTCCCAGCGACCGGGTCACCGACAACTGGGTGACGAACCCGGCCGTGCTGCCCGCCGATCTGCGGGGCGACGCTGGGTCGATCCCGCAGCTGGCCGAGGCCAGCAACGCCGCGATGGGTACGTACAAGGCCGCGCTGTCCGAGCAGCAGCGGCTGGCCGAGGACCGGCTGGCCTATGTCGCGGTGACCCGGGCCAAGCGGCTCCTGGTCGGGTCCGGGCACTCCTGGCGGCCGGAGCTGATTCGGTCCCGGACGCCGTCGGCCTACCTACAGGCGATCCGTGGGGCGGCCCGCGTCCAGGGCCGGCTGTTGGCCGAGGCCGAACCGCCCGGTGAGGACAACCCGCTGGTGACCGAGGCCGTTCCGCACCCCTGGCCGGCGCCGTTCGACCCCGAGGCGCTGCGCCGGCGGGAGGAGGCGGCGGAGTCGGTACGCCGGGCGCAGGCCCGGTTCGCTGCGTCGGGGGCGTACGACGACCCGGCCACGCCGCCCCTGCTGCTGGATGACGAGGAACGACTGGCCGGCTGGGACGCGGACCTGGAGCAGCTGCTGGCCGAGGCCCGGGCGGCCCGGTCGGGGGAGCAGACCGTCCCGCTGCCGGCGCAGCTGTCCACCACTGCAGTGCTCCGGCTGCGGTCCGACCCGGCCGCCTTCGCCACCGAGGTCGCCCGGCCGATGCCGCAACCACCGTCACGGGCCGCCCGGTTCGGCACCCGGTTCCACCTCTGGGTCGAGCGTTACTTCGGGCCCGGCCGGACCACCGGAGGGCTGGGCCAGCAGCTGTTGATCGACCCCGACGACCTGCCCGACCGGGTCGACGCCGGCGCATACGGGGAGGAGGAGCTGCGCGCCCTGTGCGACGCATTCGCGGCCGGACGGTTCGGGCGGACCATGCCGTACGCGCTGGAGGCGCCGTTCAGCGTGGCGATCGACGGACGACTCGTCCGCGGCCGGATCGACGCGGTGTACGCCGAGGCGGACGAGGGCTTCCAGTTCCGGGTGGTCGACTGGAAGACCAGCCGGACCGAGACGGCCGACCCGTTGCAGCTCGCGATCTATCGGCTGGCCTGGGCTGAGGCTAACTCGCTGCCGGTGAGCGACGTGGACGCGGTGTTCTACTACGTCCGGACCGACAGTATGGTCCGGCCCCCCGATCTGCCGGAGCGGGCGGAGCTCGAGCGACTGCTCGCCGGAGGCGGAGAGGCGATTACTCTGGTTCGGTGATCAACTGGGCGGTGGCCAGTGACCTCGACCGGGTCGACCATCATCGAAACTCCACGGACTGGGTCGCCGGCCTGTGGCGAGCGGACGACGCCAAGCTGCTGAAGCTGGACGGTCAGGCCCGGTTCACCACCAACACCGGCGGCAGCAAACTGCGGATGACCCGGCCGTTCGTGGAGTTCGACAGCCAGCGGCACCGGCTGCTGGGCCTACTGAACGGGTCGCCGATCTTCGCGGTGGAGACTCTGACCGAGGGCGAGGTGCATGACCTCCGCGAGGTGGGGTTCCAGCTCAGTGACAACGAGCGCGACATCGCCGCCGCAGCCGCGGCGATCGTCACCTGGCACCAGCTGGAGCCGAAGTGCCCGCAGTGCGGCGGCCCTACGACGGTGATCAACGGCGGCTTCGCCCGGCACTGTGCGGTCTGTGAGACCGACCACTTCCCGCGCACCGACCCGGCCGTCATCGTCGCCGTGGTCGACGACCAGGACCGGCTGCTGCTCGGGGGCCAGCCCTCGTGGGGCAACCGGGTCTCGGTGCTGGCCGGCTTCGTCGAGGCGGGGGAGTCGTTGGAGCAGGCGATCCATCGCGAGGTCGGCGAGGAGGTCGACATCGACCTCGGCGAGCTGGCCTACTTCGGCAGCCAGCCGTGGCCGTTTCCACGTTCGCTGATGGTTGGGTTCTTCGCCCGCGCCCGGAGCACCCGAATCTGCGTGGACATCAATGAGATCGCCCACGCCGAGTGGCATACCCGGGACGGGCTGCAGGCCAAGCTGTCCTCCGGCGAGCTGGGGCTCCCGGGGCCGAGCTCGATCGCCTCCCGGCTGATCCGGACGTGGTTGGACGGCCCGACGCCCCTTCCTTCCTGATGCGGCTCTACGCCGACTTCCCGCCGACGTTACAGATCAGCTTCGACTCTTGAATCTCGACCGGTGCGATCACCGCGATCCTGCTCAACCTGGTGTTCAACTCGCGCGCCCTGCAGCGCCGGCATGGCACCGAGGAGGAGAACGAGTACGCCGCACACGACGCGGTCCGAGCAGCCGGTCGAGGTCACGATGCCGGTGCCGCCCCCGACGGCAGGGAGGCCAAGTGGTGATAGAACGCGGGGCCGTCACCCCAGGCGGTTGCGCAGGCCACTGGCCCGGCTGGCCGGCCGCTGTACAGCGCGGCGGATGGCCGCCTCCGACCCGATCACCTGCACCTGCTCCTTGGCCCGGGTGACCGCTGTGTAGAGCAGCTCGCGGGTGAGCAGCGGCGACATCGGCGGCGGAACCAGGAAGGTGACCCGCTGAAACTGGCTGCCTTGCGCCCGGTGCACCGTCATGGCGTGCACGGTCTGCACCGCGTCCAGCCGGACCGGGGCGAACAGGGTCGCCTCGGCGCCACGGGCGAAGGCGGCCCGGACCCCAGCGGGGGTGTCGACGACGACGCCCGTGTCGCCGTTGTACAGGCCCATCTCGTAGTCGTTGGCCGTGACCAGCAGCGGCCGGCCCAGGTACCACTCGCCGTCCTCGGCGTACCCGGGCACGGCTTCGGCCAGCCAGTGCTCGACCTCGATGCTCCACCGCCCAACCCCGTACGGTCCGCGCCGGTGACCGCACAGCAGCCGGTGCTGGTCGAGCGCCGCGAGAGCGCCCGGGACATCGCCCGCGCGGGCGGCGGCCAGGGTGGCTGCGCCACTGGCCCGTACATAGCCGGCCAGCCCGCGCAGGGCGTCGGCACTCGGACCGGTCTCCACCTCGGGGTCGACCTCGAGGAACCGCACCTCGAAGGAGTCGGCCCGCAGAACGGCCATCACCCCGTCGTCGTCCCCGCTGCGGATGGCCCGGGCCAGGGCGTCGATCGCCTGGCCGAAGCGCCAGGAGCGGCTGAGCTGCACCACGCCGTGGACCGGTTCCGGTAGCCCCGGTCCGGTCGCGCCGACCTCGGCCAGCCGGGCGGACAGTCGGGGGTCCGGCTGTCCGGGAGCCCGCACGACGTCGGCCAGCACCGCACCGGCCTCGACCGAGGACAGCTGGTCCGGGTCACCCACCAGGAGCAGTCGCGCGGTCGGCCGGACCGCCTCGACCAGTCGGGCCATCAGGGTGAGCGAGACCATCGAAGTCTCGTCGACCACGACGACGTCGTGCGGCAGCTGGTTGTGAGCGTCGTGCCGGAACCGGCCGCGAGCCTGCGGGAGCCAGCCGAGCAGCCGGTGGAGCGTGACCGCGCGGAGATCGCCCAGCCGTTCCCGATCGGCTATCGGCAGCTCGGCTGCCGCGCGTCGAACTGCCTCCTCCAGCCGGGCCGCAGCCTTGCCGGTCGGGGCGGCCAGCCCGATGCGCACCGGTCGGCCGGGCTGGTCGAGCAGTAGCGCCAGCAGCCGCGCCACGGTGGTGGTCTTGCCGGTGCCCGGCCCGCCGGACAGCACAGTCAGCCAGCTGAATGCGCTGACCGTCGCGGCCAGGCGCTGGGCATCCGGCTGCCCGTCGCCGATCGGCGGGAACAGCCGGTCGAGGCCGGCGGCCAGCCGCACGGCGTCGACGACCGGTGGGTCGGCGGCGAGGCGGTCCTGGAGACAGATCCGGACCCGCTCCTCCTGCTGCCAGTACCGCTCGAGGTAGAGCAGCCCGGCGGTCAGCCGCAGCGGCCGAGCGGCCGGGCCGGTGGCGGCAGCGGTGACCAGCGGGCTGGCGGTACAGGCCTCCAGCCAGGCCGTCGGCTCCGGCCAGGGCAGCACCGACAGGTCGACGCCCTCCTCGGCCTCGTCGAACACCGTGTGGTCGACCGTCTTCAGGTCGAGCGCCACCGACCCGTTGCGCAGGGCGCGTACGGCGAGGGCGAGGGCCAGCAGCACCCGCTCGTCACTCTCCTGTCCCATCCGGCCGATCGCCAGGGCGGTGTGCACGTCCGCCGCCACCAGGACGCCGGCCTCGTTGAACTCGCCCAACAGGCCCTGCCGATCGTGCACGAGCCGGCCGCGCTCGTCGCCGACCGGGACCAGGGTCGCCGTTTCGCTCATGTCGGATCCCCGTCCAGCCGGTCGGACAGCGCGGCCACCAACGCGCCGGGCGGCCGCCAGCTGAACACGCCGCAGGGCACCTCGTCGACGGTCGGGGTCGACGGTCCGGCCATGCCCCGCACGAACAGGTAGAGCACCCCGCCCAGGTGCCGGTCAGGGTCGTAACCGGGCTGGCGCCACCGCAGCAGCCGGTGCACCGCAACCGCGTACAGCAGGGCCTGCAGCGGGTAGTGCGCGCGGATCATCGCCTCGGCCATCCGTGGCGGGGTGTACTGCCCGACGGTCAGCGGGGGCCTGTCCAGAGGGCCGAGCCAGTTCGTCTTGTAGTCCACGACCAGGTAGCGCAGCTCGTCCTCGGGCCCCGGGACCCGTAGCACCGCGTCGATGCTTCCGGTGAGAAAGCCGCGGAGGGTCTGGTCGGCCAGCGTGGGGTCGGCCAGGGCGTCGGGATACGCCGCGAGTGGGTCGGTCGGCGGCAGGTGCTTCCGGAGCAGCGGGACCAGGTCGCCCAGCAGCAGGTTGGTCCGGGTCACCTCGCCGCCAGCCAGCGGCAGCTCGAAGCCCAGCTCGGCGAGCCGGTCGCGGCGCGGGATGTCGGCCAGTGTCCGACCCCCCGCCAGCGGGCCCAGCGGCGTGGCGAAGGCCGGCGCCAGGCCTTCGGCCAGCTGGTCGGCGGTGAACGAGCCGGCCGGCAGCCGGGCCAGCACAGTCTGTCCCGCCCGGCGCAGCTCGGCGGTCAGGTCGTCGGCCTGCGGGTCTACCGCCTCGAGCACGGCGTGCACGGCGACCCCGAACTCGGCCCCCGTCGGCAGGTCCGCCATCGGTGAGGCCAGGGCCAGGTCGAGGTGCGGCGGCGGGGCCGGGATGATGCCGTCCGATTCCACCGGCGCGCCGACCTCGTCGTCTTCCTTGGCCGGCTCGGGCTCGCTGGCCGCGCCGGCCACGGCGGGCTCGCCGCCATGGGCGGCGGCAGTCAGCCCGGAGTAGGAGGTCCGCCGCCACTCGCTGTCCAGCACCCGGTCGAAGTGGCGGGCGCTCAGGGGGCCGGCGTCCGGCCGCGGTGGGTGCCAGTCGGTCGGGGACCGATCGGTCAGCGTCTCCAGCGCGACGTGGGAGCCAAGATCGCGCGCGGTGAACGGATCGCCGTCCAAGTCGTACGCGGGCGCCGGCAGGCTGACCGTGTCCTCGGTCGGCCGGTAGATCAGCCGCTGCAGCGCCGAGGTCGGTGTGTTGTGCGACGGGGCCCACCAGGTGACGAGCTGGCACTGGGCCCGGGTGGCGGCCACGTAGAACAGCCGCAGGTCCTCGCCGGCGTCCTCGGCCTGGCCCTGACGCCACCGATCGCTCCGCCCTGGACCCCAGCGACCGCCGACGTCGAGCACGCAGCCGCCCCGGCTGGTCAGGTCGGACCCGGCCGGGCGGTCATGCAGCCGCAGGATCGCCCCCTCGTCGTTCGAGCTCACGTGCCGGTCCCAGGCGTCGGGCAGATAGACCATCGGGAACTCGAGTCCCTTGCTGCGGTGCACGGTCAGCACGCTGACCGCTCGCTCATCCGTCTCCAGCCGTCGGGTGCCATCGGGCGCGGTACTGTCCCTCGCCTCGGCCATCCGGGCCCGCAGCCACTCCACCAGCGCGCTCACGCCGAGCTGACCGGACACCATCGCGGCATGCAGGCTCTGGCCGAGGTGCCGCAGATCGGTCAGCCGGCGCTCGCCACCGGTGTTGGCCAGCAGCCGCTCGACGAGCCGCATGTCGGTGCTGATCGTCTCGACCAGGGCGGCGATGCCCCGGCCGGCCAGGACCCGGCTCCACCGGCGCACCCGCTGGGTCAGGTCGCTGAGCCGCGGCTCGTCGGCGGCGGCCAGGTCGGCGAAGGTCCAGCCGACGAAGCAGGTCAGCGCGGCCTGACGAATGGTGCCCTGCCGGGGCTGCTCCAGGGCGACGAGCAGGGTCAGCCAGTCCTCGGCCAGTGCGGATGCGAAGACCGACCCCGAGCCGAGCAGCACTGCCGGCACCTTCGCGGCCACGAGGGCGTCTCGAATGGCCTCGCCGCGACTGTTGGTCCGCACCAGGACGGCGATGTCGGCCGGCCGTAGCCGCCGCTGCTCGCCGGCGAGATGCAGGTGCAGATCGGAGGCCAAGGCGGCGGTGATGTCGGCGACCAGGTCGGTGGTGATCCGGGGCCGGTGCGCCGACACGCTGGCCACCCGCTCGGCATCCGGCGGATGCGGGATCACCCGGATCCGCAGGGGGACGGCGATCTCCGGAGCGCTCGCCGAGGTCAGTCGACGATCGGTGTGGTCGGCACGGACGGGCCGAACCATGATCTCCGGCTCACCCAGTGCTGATCCGCCCATCAACCGGTCCAGGCCGTCCAGGACCGCCGCGTCGCTACGCCAGTTGGTGGAGAGGGTCTGGACCTGGTCCGCTGCGGCGACCGCGTCCAGGTAGCTGTAGACGTCGGCGCCGCGAAAGGCGTAGATCGCCTGCTTCGGGTCGCCGATCAGGATCAGGGTGCGCTGGCCCACGAACGCTCGGCGCAGGATCTCCCACTGCACCGGGTCGGTGTCCTGGAACTCGTCGACCATCACCACCCGGTAGCGCGCCCGGATTCGCTCCGCGGCCGCGGGATGGCGCACGGGATCGGTCAGCGCGTCCCGCAGCCGGGTCAGCATGTCGTCATAGGTGAACAGTCGGCCCGACCGCATTCGGGCGGCCACCTCCGCCCGGGCGGCGTCCGCGTACGCGACCCGCTCGGCGGCGCCGGAGTGGTCTCCGGACTCGCCGTTGGCCGTTGCCGGGACCAGGGTGGCGTGTCGAGACGCCACAGCCGCCTGAGCGATCTTGACCGCTTCCGGGTAGCTCATCGGCGGGCTGTCCCAGGTGGCGTAGCGCCGCAGATAGAGGTCGGTGGCGACCTCCCGGGTGACGTCGGTCACCTGTTCGACGAAGGCCGCCTGCGGCTCCCGGTCGCCGATCACCCCCAGTCCGTCCAGCATCTGCACGCAGAACTCGTGCGTGGTCGCGATGGTGGCGGCGTCGAAGTCCGCCAGTGCCCGGGCCACCCGTTGCTGCCGCCGGCGCAGCTCGTCTGGGGCTACGTCGCTGAGCAGCGCGACCAGCGGGTCGGTCGGCGGTCCCGCGGTGCCGGCCAACGCGGCGACCAGCGCCGCCTCGACCCCGACCAGCCGGGCCCGCACCCGGAGCCGTAGCTCGTTGGTGGCCATCCGCCCGAAGGTGACCAGCAGCAGCTGGCTCAGCTCGACCTCGCCCTCGGCCAGGTAGCGCGCGGCCAGGGAGGCGATCGCGTACGTCTTGCCCGTCCCCGCGCTGGCCTCCAGCACGGTGGTCCCCGACGGAAGCGGGCCGCAGAGGTCGAACTCAGCGCGCGGCGGCGCCACGGCGAGTGTCACGACAGCTCCTCGCAGACCAGCAGGGGAGTGAACACCCGCCGGGCCAGCGTGCCGAACCGGCTGGGCTCGCCCAGCGCGCCGCGCACCTCGTCGGCCCGCGACCTCTCGTCG
>DASQUF010000025.1:0-13185 GCA_035641435.1 Propionibacteriaceae bacterium
TGAACCCGAGCTGGAGAACCACGACCGCGGCCTGGACTGGGACCTGCCCCGGTTGCTGCAGCGCCGCGGCCTGCTCAAGCTGGTCGCCGGCGCGGGCCTGGCCGGGACCGCGCTGGTCACCCTCGGTGCCTGCGCGGACAACGGCTCGAACTCCGACACCGCGGCGACCCCCGGCTCCGACGGGTCGCCCGCGGGCGCGCCGGGCGGCCGCCCCCGCCCGGCCGTGGTTGCGCACCCGAGCCGCTCGATCGCCTCCGGCACCCGGTCGCGGGTCGGCGGGCTGATGTTGAAGGAGCCGTTGACGACGCGGCGACACCATCTGGCTCGACACTCCGGCGAGCCGCGCCACATCGGCCAGTCCCGCGGGTCGGGCGCTTCGCCGTCGGCCACCCGGCAGGCGTCAGCCGAGCTGTGAACGCCACCATCGGTCATCCCCAAGATGCCTTGCCTGCCCCTCTGATTAGGCAGATACGCCCGTACCCGCTACTGTTAGCGTTCACATGCGAGCTGGAAGGATAGTCAGCGACTATGACGACGACGTCAGATCGCGCCGTGACCGGGCTGCGGCACTTCCTCACCGACGGCGGGTTCGGCGCCTTCACCACCAACTTCCAAGACCTCGGCGGCCTCTGCCAGCTGCTGGTGGTCATCGACGCCGACACCAGCCCCCACCGGTTCCGCTCCGAACGCTGGAACCAGACCTACCACCGACTCGGACTGGGCGGCTGAGCTCCATGCCCCGGACCGCCCGGCTGCACGGCGTCGGCGACCTTCGGCTGACCGAGGAGGCCCGGACCGACCCGGTTCCCGAGGGGTGGTCGCGGATCGCGGTGACCTCGGTGGGCATCTGCGGCTCCGACCTGCACTGGTTTACCGAGGGCGGCATCGGAGAGGTCCGGCTCGAGCACCCGGTGGTGCCCGGGCACGAGTTCGCGGCCGTCCTCCTGGACGGTCCGCACGCCGGGCGCCGGGTGGCGGTCGACCCAGCGATCCCCTGCGGGGAGTGCGAGCAGTGCCGGGCCGGGCACGGCAACCTCTGTCCCGACGTCCGGTTCGCCGGGCACGGGTCGCTCGACGGCGGGATGCAGGAGGAGCTCACCTGGCCGGACCGGCTGCTGCACCCGCTGCCGGACGATCTCAGCGACGACGCCGGGGCCCTGCTCGAGCCGCTGGGCGTGGCGATCCACACCGTGGGCCTCTGCCACGTACGCCTGGGCGACGACGTCCTGGTCGTCGGGGCCGGGCCGGTCGGCCTGCTCGCCGCCCAGGTAGCCCGCCGGTCCGGCGCCCGGCGGGTGCTGGTCAGCGAACCGCTGAGCCATCGCCGGGATACCGCTCTCCGCCTCGGCGCCGACCACGCGTGGGCGCCGGAGACGGTGCCGGAGGCCCTGGCCGAGACCACGGCCGGTCGCGGGGTGGACGTAGTGGTCGAGATGGCCGGCACCGACGCCGCCATCACCACCGCCGTCCGCAGCGCCCGGCCCGGTGCCCGCGTCGCCCTGGGCGGCATCCCGTCCGAGGCGCACTCGAGCTTCCCCGCGGCGGAGGCTCGGCGTAAGGGGCTCACCTTCGTGATGATCCGCCGGATGCACGACACCTACCCCCGGGCGCTCGCCCTCGCCGCCTCCAGCATCGATCTCGACGCCCTGGTCACGGCCCGCTTCCCGCTCGCCGATGCGGCGGCGGCGTTCGAGAACGCGGCCGCCCGCACCGGCGACAAGACCGTCGTCCAGGTCAGCGGCGCGGGGCCGTCGAGCCGCGGACGATGAGCGTGGTGGCCAGCTCCACCCGTATCGAGCTCGGCTCCCGGCCCTCGATCCGGTCGCTGAGGATCCGGTAGGCGACCCCGCCCATCTGGGCGAACGGCTGCCGCACCGTGGTCAGCGGCGGCGCCGTGGTGGCGAGGATGCTGTCGTCGAACCCGACGACACTGAGATCGCCGGGCACGGTCAGACCGAGCCGGCGGGCGGTGCCACGCCGTTCAGCACGATGTCCGACCGGCGGAGCTGTGTCTCGCACGAGGTCGGCGGCATGCTGCCACGCTCCCGGCCCGGGCACCGCGGAGGTCAGTGTCCCGAGATGCGTCGGTAGGCGCCCGCCAGGCCGGGGCCCGTACGCCGAAGCTGCTCGTCCTCGAGCCAGAGGCGATGCTCACCAAGCGGGCCGAGCCGGAACCCGTCGTCGGACCATCGGCCCGGCAGCGGCGTCGGCGGGATCCCGGTCGAGTCGAAGAACCACCAGAGCAGGCCGCCGGTCACGGGGTCGACCACGAACACCCCGTGGCCGACCAGCTCGGTGCCGTCCGCCGCAACCCGCCGGTAGTCCTGAAGCACCGCGCGGTCCTGCAGGTCCAGCTTGAAGACGATCATGGCCCGCGCCGGGCCGTCGTCCGGACCGAGCTGCTCGACCCCGGTCCAGTTGCCGAGCAGCGGCCAGAACGCCTCCCGGAGATTCATCGGGCTCACCCTATTGCTCGCTCGCGCCCGGACGCGCTCGTCGAGCATCGCCAGGTGCGCCCCGCTGCCGTCCGGAGGAACGATGAGCGGAACACGCTTTTCCGTTTCGCGAACGGTGACGACGACGGCAGCTCCCAGGGCGCGACGGGTGCAAGACGAGCAACTAGGGCGCTCGCGGGTAGACGTCGATGTCGGAGGCCTTGACCGCCGCCCATATCTCGATCCCGGGCGCGAGCCCGAGCTCGGCCACCGCGGCCGGCGTCACCTCGGCCAGCAGCGTGCTGGCCGGGTCCGGCGCCCCGCCGACCTCGACGCGTACGCCGTCGCCGTGCGGTTCCAGGCCGGTGATCCGACCCGGCCAGACGTTGCGCGGCGAGCCCGCGGGCCGGGCGAGGAACAGGGCCACGGCCGCCGGCCGGAACGCCGCGTACACCTCTCCCCAACTGGGTTCGGCCGCGGTCACGGTGCCGCCGCCCGGCAGCAGCACCCGCGGGCCGACGGCCCGGCCGGCCAGCAGGTTGAGCCCGACCAGCCGGGCCACGTAGTCGGTCCGCGGCTGCCGGGCGACGTCGGCCGGCCGGCCCGCCTGGACCATTCGGCCGTCCTCGATCACCACCAGCCGGTCGCCGAGCACGGCGGCGTCCACGGGGTCGTGGGTGATCACCACGGTGGCGCCGGCGAACCCGGCCAGGTGGCGCCGCAGCTCGGCCCGGACCAGGAGACGCGTCCGGGCATCCAGGGCGGCCAGCGGCTCGTCCAGCAGCAGCAGCGCGGGCTCGGTGGCCAGCGCGCGGGCCAGCGCCACCCGTTGGGCCTGCCCGCCGGAGATCGACCTGGGCCGGGCCGTCGCCAGATCGGCGACCCCGATCCGGTCCAGTAGGTCCGCCGCCTGCCGCCGGGCGTCCGACCGGTGTACGCCGCGGGTCTGCGGTCCGAACGCCACGTTGTCCAGCACGCTCAGGTGGGGGAACAGCAGGTAGTCCTGGAACACCACGCCGACCGGTCGCTGGTGCGGCGGAACGTGAAGCCCGCGGGCCGGGTCGGCCAGCACGGCGCCGTCGATCTGGATCCGGCCGGCGTCCAGGGCGAGCAGCCCGGCCAGGGCGCGCAGCGCGGTGGACTTACCCGCGCCGTTGGGTCCAAGCAGCACCACGACCTCGCCCGGCCCGGCGGCCAGGGCCAGCTGCAGGGTGAAGGTGCCCCGGCGGACGGTGAGGTCGGCGGCCAGGCCGGCTACCACCGGGTGACCCAGCGGTCCCGGAGCAGCACCAGCACGGCGACGGAGACCCCGAGCAGGAGCACCGAGAGCAGCAGCGCGGCGTCCGGGTCGGTCTCCAGGGCTAGGTAGACCTCCAGCGGCATGGTCCGGGTGGTGCCTGGGAAGTTGCCCGCGAAGGTGATGGTGGCACCGAACTCCCCCAGGGCGCGGGCCCACGCCAGTACCGCCCCGGCGGCAATCCCTGGTCCGACCAGGGGCAATGTCACCCGGCGGAAAACCGTCAGCGGCCGCGCCCCCAGGGTGGCCGCTGCCTCTTCGTAGCGGCGGTCCGAGGCCCGGAGAGCGCCCTCCACCGCGAGGACCAGAAAGGGCATGGCGACGAAGGTCTGCGCCAGGACCACGGCGTACGGCGTGAACGGGAACGCGAACCCGGTCAGCGTGTACAGCGGTCGGCCGAGCAGGCCGGACCGGCCGAGGACGGTGAACAGGGCAACCCCGCCAACCACCGGCGGCAGCACCAGCGGCACGGTGACCAACGCGCGCAGCACCGATGCGCCGGGCAACCCGGGCCGGGCGAGCAGCCAGGCGAGGGGTACGCCGAGGACGATCGCCAGCAGCATCGAGACGGTCGCGGTGGCGAGGGACAGACCCAGCGCCTGCCGGGCCTGTGCACTGCCGAGCACCGTGCTCGCATCGCCCCACGGTGCCCGGACCAGCAGCCCGACCAGCGGCAGCAGGAGGAATGCGAGGGCGAGGATGGCCGGAGCGGCGAGCAGGACGGGAACGCGGACCCTAGGGCTGGGCAAAGCCGGCCTCTTGGAGCACCGCCTGGCCGTCGACCGACAGCACGTAGTCGACGAAGGCCTGGGCGACGGCCGGGGCCCGGGACTCGGCCAGTACGGCGATCGGGTAGCGGTTGACCGCCTGGCCAGCCTCGGGGAAGTCGATGCCCTCGACGTCATCCGCCGCCGCGATCACGTCGGTCCGGTAGACCAGCGCGGCGTCCACCTCGTCGGCAGCGACCTTGGCCAGGGCGGCCTTGACGTCCTGCTCCAGGGTGTCCGGCGTCGGGGTGATTCCAGCCACCGCGAACACCTGCTCCGCGGCCGCGCCGCACGGCACCTGGGGAGCGCAGATGGCGATCGTCCTGCTCGGATCGGCGAAGTCGGAGAGCCCGGTGATCTGACCCGGGTTGCCCGTCGGCACGGCGATCTGCAGCGTGTTGCTGACGAAGGCGACCGGGGCGACGGCACCGCCGGCGTCGGTCACCGTCTTCATGGTGGACGGGCTGGCGGCGGCGAAGACGTCGGCTGGCGCACCGGCGTTGATCTGGGTGGCGAGGGTGGCGCTCGAACCGAAGCTGAAGGCCACCGGGCCTCCCGACCGGGCCTCGAAGTCGGTCCCGATCCGGGTGAACGCCTCGGACAGCGACGCCGCGGCGAAGACCGTGATCGGCCCGGCCGAGGCGGTCGGGCGGCTCGGGTCGCCGGAGGCGGCGGGGTCGGGCGAGCCGGGACCGCAGGCGGTCATCAGGAACAGCGTCGTGGCGGTGACGAGAGCGCACCGAGTTCGAGTCGTCACGTCGCCCGGGGCACCTCGACCACCACATGGGTGGACTTCACCGCGGCCACGGCCAGCACGCCCGGCTCGAGCTGCAGGTCCTCGGCGGCCTCCGCGGACATCAGCGACACCACGCGGAACGGGCCGCACTGGAGGTCGACCTGGGCCATCACGGTGTCCTTGACCACCCGGGTGACCAGCCCGGTGAACCGGTTTCGGGCACTCTCGCGGGTCGGCGCGCCCAGCTCCGGGGTTCGGGCGATCTCCTGGGCCAGGGCCGCCAGCTCAGCTCCGTCGACGGTCGCGACCCCGCCCCCCTCGCTGGTCCGCAGCCGGCCGCAGTCGACCCAGCGGCGTACGGTGTCGTCGGACACGCCGAGCAGACTGGCGGCCTGAGAAATCCGATAATGCGGCATGTTTCCCCACTGTACGCCGCAACTGCGGGTGCAGAGGAGGAACAGGCCACGGGTGCGACCGGCCGGGTGGTTGTGCAGCCTCCGGCTGCGCTACGACCCGACGGTGTCGACCGCTGAGGCGTACGATCTGCACCGCCTGCTAGCGATCCTTGGTGGCTAGCGGTGCAGACCGACGGAAGGGGTGCTGATGCCGGAGGTCAGGCCTGAGTCGGCTGCAGTTCGACCGCCCGCGCCACCTCGCGCTCCTGGCGGCGGGCCGGAAGATAGAGGACGGCACCGAGGACGCTGAATGCACCGGCGACGACGATCGCCGTGGCCGTCGACGTGTGTTCGGCGAGCGGGCCGAGAGCCAGCAGGCCAAGACTGGCCGACCCGCCGGCGACCATGGAGTTGATCGAGAGCACGGTCGCCCGGTTGGCCGGACCGGCCTGCCGATGGAGCAGCGTGTTGTGCATCGGTCCGGCGGTTCCGTGCAGGGTGTACGCGGCCAGGAAGAAGGCGATCAGTCCGACCGGACCAGCGGCCAGGCCCATGCCGACCACGAACACCCCGTTGAGCACCCGGGAGAGCAGGGCCGTCCACGCGACGCCGATCCGGTGGCTCGCCAGCCCGCCCATGCCCGCGCCCACCGCGAACAGGCCCCAGGACACGGCCGACACCGGACCGATGATCACCCCGGCCCGCTCCGTGCCGCCGACCAGCTCGGCCAGCCGGACCTGGTGAAAGGTCTCGAAGGCGATCATGGCCACGCTCCAGAAGACCTCGACCAGCACCACGCTGCGCAGCACCGGAGCCGTCCGCAGCAGCCCGACGCCATCGGCGACCGTTCGCGGCACCGAGCGCACCGAGCCGGCAACCCGGCGCAGGCGGGACCCGGGGACGACCGGACGGGTCTCCCGGACCAGGAGAACGGTCAGCATCAGGTGCGCCACATTGACCGCGATGGCCAGCGCGAACGGCAGCAGCAGCGGGCTCGTTCCGCCGAGCGGGGCCCAGGCGACCAGACCGCCGGAACTCAGGGCGCCGACGGCGATGGCCAGGCCGAGCACGGTGCCGGCCCGGGCCAGCACGCGCTCGACCGGAGCCTGGGGGTCGTCCGCGTGGGTGGTGTCGACGTACCAGGCCTCGAGCGGACCGGAGTCCAGCGCCCGGAAGATCCCCTGCAGCGCCCAGGCCAGGACGAAGACACCGAAGCTCGGAGCGAGCACGAACACCACGGCGGCGACGATCGCGATCGCTCCGGCCACGATCAGCACCGGACGGCGGCCCAACGCATCCGCCAGTCCGCCGGTCGGCAGCTCGAGCGCCAGCATCACAATCCCCTGTGTCGCGATGGCGAAGGCGACCTGGCTGACGCTCAGCCCACGCTCCAGCATCAGCAGCGTGACCAGGCCGATGATCAGACCCACCGGGAACCACCGCGTGGCCGTCAGCAACAGCAGGGTGCGCCGGGCGGCCGCGGCGGAGACCGCCTGCCCGGTCACCGGTCGGCCTCGACTCCGGGCACGACGTCGGGGTCCATCGGCCGGGCGACGATGTACACCGAGGCGCGGCGGGCCCGCGGATCTCCGTCGCCGATGCTGCGGTACTCGGCCAGCAACGCGTTTAGCCGGGCGTTCAGCTCGCGCATCTGCTCCGGGGTGACGTGAACGAAGGTGTCGTTCAGCCCGAACACGTCGACCCATTCAGCCGGCCAGCTCGGCGCCGCGTCCAGCCAGCGCTCCGTCTTCTCGGCGAGCTGGCGCACGTAGTCGCGCTGCAGCCATTCCAGGGCGGTGGCGGCGTCCTCGTCGTCACGGAAGGCGGAGTTGGTCCAGGAGTGGAAGTCAGTCGAGGCCCGCCAGAGTCGCCGCTTGCCCTCCCCCTCGCCGGTGTCGATGACCAGCCCCACCGACTCGAGCTTGCGGAGGTGGTAGCTGGTCGCTCCGGTGTTGGTGGTCAGGGCCGCCGCCAGGTCGGTCGCCGTCGCCGGCCCGTTCGTCCGCAGCCGCGACAGCAGCCGTGACCGCAACGGATGGGCCAGCACCCTGATCGCCTGCGCATCCAGCCGAATCCCGACGTACGCGTTCTCGCTCACCTGTGCAGAATAACTCTGCACACTTCTTGTGCACAAGTATTCTGCACGGTCGTTCAAAACCGGTCACAAACTGCAGGATCCTGACGGCGGAAGTTGCCGTTTGCGACCGGTTTTCGGAGAGGAGGCGGGGAACGCACAAGGGGCCGGTCAGCAGACCGGCCCCATTTGTTGCTGACGACTAGCGGTAGTCGCCCAGGTCGAACTCCTCCAGCGGCACCGCCGCGCCCGACCCCTGACCGAAGTCGTAGTCGAACGAGTCGTAGCCCACCATCGAGTACGCCTGGGCCTTGGCCTCCGCCGTCGGCTCCACGCGGATGTTGCGGTACCGCTCCAGGCCGGTGCCGGCCGGGATCAGCTTGCCCAGGATGACGTTCTCCTTGAGGCCGACCAGCGAATCCGACTTGCCGTGGATCGCCGCGTCGGTCAGTACCTTGGTGGTCTCCTGGAACGACGCTGCCGACAGCCACGACTCGGTGGCCAGCGACGCCTTGGTGATGCCCATCAGCACCGCGCGACCCGAGGCCGGAGCCCCGCCCTCGGCGACGACAGTGCGGTTCTGCCCCTCGTAGATCAAGCGATCCACCAGATCGCCGGCGAGCAGGTCGGAGTCGCCCGACTCGATCACCGTCACCCGGCGCAGCATCTGCCGGATGATGATCTCGATGTGCTTGTCGTGGATCGGTGCACCCTGGGTCCGGTAGACCGACTGCACCTCGTCGACAAGGTGCTCCTGCACCCGACGGACGCCGAGCACCCGCAGCACGTCGTGCGGGTCGGGTGTTCCGGCCGTCAGCTGCTGACCCACCTGGACGTGGTCGCCGTCCTCGACGAGCAACCGGGCCCGCCGGCTGACGGTGAACTCCGTCGTCTCCGAGCCGTCGTCCGGGGTGATCACGATCTTCTTCAGCCGGTCGTTGTCCTCGATCGCGACCCGACCGGTCGACTCCGAGATCGGCGCCTTGCCCTTGGGCTGACGAGCCTCGAACAGCTCCACCACCCGTGGCAGACCCTGGGTGATGTCGTCGCCGGCCACACCACCGGTGTGGAAGGTCCGCATGGTCAGCTGGGTACCCGGCTCACCAATGGACTGCGCGGCGACGATGCCGACCGCCTCGCCGACATCGACCAGCTTGCCGCTGGCCAGCGAGCGCCCGTAGCACATGGCACAGGTGCCGGTGACGGCCTCACAGGTGAGCACGCTGCGCACCTTGACCGTGGACACCCCGTTGTCGACCAGCAGGCGGATGTTGATGTCGCCCAGGTCGACCCCGGCCGCCAGCAGCACCTCACCGTCCGAACCGAGCACATCGGTGGCCAGCGTCCGGGCGTACACGGCGGTCTCGACGTGCTCGTCCAGGGTCAGCTGGCCGTTCTGGTCGATCCCGATGGTCTTGGTCAGGCCACGCTCGGTGCCACAGTCCTCCTCGCGGATGATGACGTCCTGGCTGACGTCGACAAGACGCCGGGTCAGGTAGCCCGAGTCGGCCGTCCGCAGCGCGGTGTCCGCCTGCCCCTTGCGCCCACCGTGCGTGGAGATGAAGTACTCCAGCACGCTCAGGCCCTCACGGAAGTTGGACTTGATCGGCCGGGCGATGATCTCGCCCTTCGGGTTGACCACCAGGCCGCGCATGGCCGCGATCTGGCGCATCTGCACCATGTTCCCGCGCGCTCCGGAGTGCACCATCATGTAGATCGGGTTGGTCTTGGAGAAGTTGGCCTCCATCGCCGCACCCAGTCGGGACGTGGCGTCGGTCCAGATCTCGATCAGCTCCTGGCGCCGCTCGTCCTCGGTGATCAGGCCGCGCTCGTACTGCTTGTCGATCTTGTTCGCGCGGTCCTCGTACGCCGCCAGGATCTCCGGCTTGTCCGCCGGGGTGGTGACGTCGCCGATGGACACGGTCACCCCGGACCGGGTGGCCCAGTGGAAGCCGAGATCCTTCAGCTGGTCAAGGCAGCTGGCCACCTCGATCTTGGGGTAGCGCTCGGCCAGGTCGTTGACGATCTGCCCCAGCTGCTTCTTGCCCACCTCGTAGTCGGCGTACGCGTAGTCGTCCGGTAGCGCCTCGTTGAACAGAGCTCGGCCGAGGGTGGTCTCCAGCAGCACCGAGCCACTGGGCGACAGCTCCACCCCGGGCGGGGGCACGATGTCCCGCAGCCGAAGCCGGATCTTGGCCTGCACGCTGAGCTCGCCCCGGTCGAAGGCCATCAGGGCCTCGGCCACCGACCCGAACGCCCGGCCCTCACCGGCGGCGCCGTCGCGCTGCATGGTGAGGAAGTAGGTGCCGATGATCATGTCCTGGGTGGGCATGGTGACCGGACGCCCGTCGGCGGGCTTGAGGATGTTGTTGGTCGACAGCATCAGGATCCGGGCCTCGGCCTGCGCCTCGGCGGACAAGGGCAGGTGCACCGCCATCTGGTCGCCGTCGAAGTCGGCGTTGAACGCGGTGCAGACCAGCGGGTGGATCTGGATGGCCTTGCCCTCGATCAGCTGCGGCTCGAACGCCTGGATGCCCAGCCGGTGCAGCGTCGGCGCCCGGTTCAGCAGCACCGGATGCTCGGAGATGACCTCCTCCAGGACGTCCCACACGACGGGCCGCTGGCGCTCCACCATCCGCTTGGCCGACTTGATGTTCTGAGCGTGGTTGAGGTCGTCCAGCCGCTTCATCACGAACGGCTTGAACAGCTCCAGCGCCATCGCCTTGGGCAGCCCGCACTGGTGCAGCTTGAGCTGCGGGCCGACCACGATGACCGAACGGCCGGAGTAGTCGACGCGCTTGCCCAGCAGGTTCTGGCGGAACCGGCCCTGCTTGCCCTTCAGCATGTCGGAGATCGACTTCAGCGGCCGGTTGCCCGGGCCGGTGACCGGACGCCCGCGGCGGCCGTTGTCGAACAGCGAGTCCACGGCCTCCTGCAGCATCCGCTTCTCGTTGTTCACGATGATCTCGGGCGCGCCGAGGTCGAGAAGCCGCTTGAGCCGGTTGTTCCGGTTGATCACGCGGCGGTAGAGGTCGTTCAGGTCCGACGTCGCGAACCGGCCGCCGTCCAGCTGCACCATCGGGCGCAGGTCCGGCGGGATCACCGGGACGCAGTCCAGCACCATGCCGGTGGGGCTGTTCTTGGTGGTCAGGAAGGCCGAGACGACCTTGAGCCGCTTCAGGGCCCGGGTCTTCCGCTGGCCCTTGCCGGTCTGGATGGTGTCCTTCAGGCTGGCCGCTTCGCCGTCGAGGTCGAAGGTCTCCAGCCGCTTCTGGATCGCGCTGGCCCCCATCGAGCCCTCGAAGTACCTGCCGAACCGGGTCTTCATCTCGCGGTAGAGCACCTCGTCGCCCTCGAGGTCTTGGACCTTGAGGTTCTTGAACCGGTTCCAGACCGCGTCCAGGCGGTCCAGCTCACGCTGGGCCCGGTCGCGCAGCTGCTTGACCTCACGCTCGGCCCCTTCGCGGACCTTGCGCTTGGCGTCGGCCTTGGCCCCCTCGGCCTCCAGGGCCGCGGTGTCCTCCTCCAGCTTCGCCATGCGTGCCTCGATGTCGGAGTCGCGCCGGCCCTCGAGCTGCTTGCGCTCCACGTCGATCTTGGCCTCGAGCGACGACAGGTCGCGGTGGCGCGCCTCCTCGTCGACGGCGGTGATCATGTACGCGGCGAAGTAGATGACCTTCTCCAGGTCCTTCGGCGCGATGTCCAGCAGGTAGCCCAGCCGGCTCGGGACGCCCTTGAAGTACCAGATGTGGGTCACCGGGGCGGCCAGCTCGATGTGGCCCATCCGCTCCCGGCGGACCTTGCTCCGGGTCACCTCGACGCCGCAGCGCTCACAGATGATGCCCTTGAAGCGCACCCGCTTGTACTTGCCGCAGTAGCACTCCCAGTCCCGGGTGGGACCGAAGATCTTCTCGCAGAACAGACCGTCACGCTCGGGCTTGAGCGTGCGGTAGTTGATCGTCTCCGGCTTCTTGACCTCACCGTGCGACCACTGGCGGATCTCGTCGGCGGTGGCCAGACCGATGCGAATCTCGTCGAAGAAGTTCACGTCGAGCACGTTTTGTTTTCTCTCTTCTCTCGTCACGCGTATCTCAAGTTGTGCACCGAGGGAGCCCGATGCTTGCTCTTTCGAGGCCCGCCTGTCGTCCCGGGGGTCTGGGGGGCAGAGCCCCCCGGCCGGGGTCGACGGGGCAGAGCCCCGTCTATACTTCTTCGACTCCGCCGAGGGAGTCACCGGGCCGGCGGGACAGGTCGATACCGAAGTCCTCGCTGGAGCGGTAGTCGTCCTCGGAGTCCCGGAGCTCGACCTCGGTGCCGTCGGAGCTGAGCACCTCCACGTTCAGGCAGAGGGACTTCATCTCCTTCACCAGTACCTTGAACGACTCCGGGATTCCCGGCTCGGGGATGTTCTCGCCCTTGACGATGGCCTCGTAGACCTTGACCCGGCCCGGCACGTCGTCGGACTTGATGGTCAGCAGCTCCTGCAGGGCCCAGGCCGCGCCGTACGCCTCCAGCGCCCAGACCTCCATCTCGCCGAACCGCTGGCCGCCGAACTGGGCCTTACCGCCCAGGGGCTGCTGCGTGATCATCGAGTACGGGCCGGTCGAGCGGGCGTGGATCTTGTCGTCGACCAGGTGGTGCAGCTTCAGCATGTAGATGTAGCCGACACCGACCGGCTCAGGGAACGGCTCCCCGGAGCGACCGTCGAACAGGTTGGCCTTGCCGTCGGCGTTGACCAGGCGGACACCGTCACGGCTCTCCCGCGTGCTGCCGAGGAGACCGGTGATCTCCTCCTCCGTCGCGCCGTCGAAGACGGGCGTCGCCAGGTTCTGGTCGCCGGTGACCAGGCTCAGCCCGACCGACCGCAGCCGCTCAGCCCAGGGGCCCTCGACGCCATCGAGGTTCCAGCCCTGCTTGGCCACCCACCCGAGGTGGGTCTCCAGCACCTGGCCGACGTTCATCCGGCTCGGCACACCCAGCGGGTTGAGCACGATGTCGACGGGCGTGCCGTCCTCCAGGAACGGCATGTCCTCGACCGGCAGGATCTTGGAGATGACGCCCTTGTTGCCGTGCCGGCCGGCGAGCTTGTCGCCGTCCTGGATCTTCCGCTTCTGGGCCACGTAGACCCGGACCAGCTGGTTGACCCCGGGCGAGAGCTCGTCGTCGGACTCCCGGTCGAAGACACGGACGCCGATGACCGTTCCGGACTCGCCGTGCGGCACCTTCAGCGAGGTGTCGCGGACCTCACGGGCCTTCTCACCGAAGATCGCCCGCAGCAGCCGCTCCTCCGGGGTCAGCTCGGTCTCGCCCTTCGGGGTGACCTTGCCCACCAGGATGTCTCCGGTGGAGACCTCCGCGCCGATCCGGATGATGCCCCGCTCGTCCAGGTCGGCCAGCATCTCCTCGCTGACGTTCGGGATGTCCCGGGTGATCTCCTCCGCGCCCAGCTTGGTGTCGCGGGCGTCGACCTCGTGCTCCTCG
>DASQUF010000026.1:0-8311 GCA_035641435.1 Propionibacteriaceae bacterium
CCGTTGCTCGGCCAGAACGGGCTCTCGCCGGTGGCGAAGCAGGGCTTGATCAGCGAGTGGTACAGCGCGGTGGCGAAGACCGTCTTCCGCGCCGGCGACGCCGTCTCGACCTTGATCGTGTCCAGGTGCTCCCGCCAGGCCCCGGCGCTCTGCCGCCGCCGGCCCTCGAACGCACCCGCCGCCGACACCGGCTGGGTGGGGTCCTCGATCCGGGAGTCGCCCTCGGGACTGAGCCGGCCGCCGTCGTCGCGGGTCCGCGGGGCGCAGTCAACCTGGAGGTTGGTCCGGGCCTGCTCGACGCCGCGCAGGGAGAAGCCGAACCGCACCTCCACCACCTGACCAGGGTCGGTGGGCCCACGCCACATCAGGCCGAACGGCCGCAGCGTGGTCTGGCGGATCCGGTCGAAGTCCAGCCGGGTGCCGCCGTGCATGAGCCGTCGGTCGTACCACAGCAGCTGCCGCCAGTCGGTGGCGTCGCACTCTACGTGGGTGGCCAGCGGCGCCCCCTCCACGACCGTCTCGGCCTGCACCACGCCGGGACCGATGGCCTCGAGGTGGGCGCGCAGCGGGACGGTGGCGCCGTACGGGATGGCCAGCCCGCCCATCGAGAAGTCGATCACGATCCGGGCGTCCCGGTGGGCCGGGAACGTGTAGCGGTGCACGGCGCTCCGCGGGCCGACCGTCAGCTCGCAGCGGATCCCGGAGCTGAGGGTGCAGGCGTAGTAGCCGGGCTCGGCCCGCTCGTCGGCCAGGTCCCAGCACTCGCCCAGGCCGTCCAAGGGCTCCAGCATCGGGGTGACCCGGAAGTAGTTGTAGTACTTGCGGATGGCTCCGGTCCCGGACTGCTGGAAGTGGGTGAAGCCCGAGGCGAGCTGTCGGTCGTGCAGCTCGGTCGGGACGCCCTCGGTGTTGAGCTGGTAGCGCCCGTAGCCGGTGGGGTAGGCGCCGGAGTATGCGCACGCCGACACCATGCCGAACGGGAAGGTCGCTCCGGGGTGGGTGTTGCCGACCTGCGGCTTCGGCCACCACCACGTCTCGGCCAGCCCGTGGGGGGTGGGCAGATCGGTGGCCGAGCTCCCGATGAAGGGGTCCACATGGTCGATCACGGGCTGCCTCCTGAGCGCCGGCGTCGTTGCTGGGAAACGTAGGTCCATCGCGTCACTACCAGGTTTCGGCTGTGACGGGATGTGCCGCTCATTCTGCCCGTCTCAGCCACCCGGCACAGCGTCTGCAGATGACGGCGCCGCAACGCGTAGGTCGGTGCGTTCGAGGCGGGAGGATGGCACCATGCGCAGGAGCGTGGCCGCGACGGGCACGGCGGTCTTCTTCGCCCTGGCACCGGCGACGGTGGCCGGGCTCGTGCCCTGGTGGCTGACCGGTTGGCGGCTGGGTCAGCCCTTGTCTGAGTGGGCGCCGCTACGGGTGGTAGGTGCGCTCCTGGTGTTGGCTGGGGCCGGCGCGCTGGTGCACGCGTTCGTCCGCTTCGTGGTGGAGGGACTGGGCACGCCCGCGCCGGTCGCGCCCACCGAGCGCCTGGTCGTGGGCGGCCTTTACCGGCACGTCCGCAACCCGATGTACCTCGCGGTGGTCGCGGCCATCGCCGGACAGGCGTTGCTGCTCTGGCAGCCGGTCCTGATCCCGTACGCGGCCGTCGTGGCCCTGGCCTTCGTCGCCTTCGTGCTCGGGTACGAGCAGCCCACTCTGCAACGCCAGTTCGGGTCGCAGTACGAGGCTTACCGGCGCGCCGTACCGGCGTGGTGGCCGCGTCTGCGCCCGTGGCGGACCGAGGACGAGCCGCGACCGTAGGTCCCAGGTACGGTGCGGGCATGAGTCTCGTCGCGGGAGTCGACTCGTCCACCCAGTCCTGCTCGGTCGTGGTCTGCGATGCCGAGACCGGCCAGGTCCTCCGCTCCGGCCACGCGGCTCACCCACCCGGCACCGAGGTGAGTGCCCAGGCATGGGCCGATGCGTACGCCGAGGCCACCCGGGACCCGGCCCTGCTCGAGGGCGTCGAGGCCCTGGCCGTCGGTGGCCAGCAGCACGGCATGGTCACGCTGGACTCCGACGGTGCCTTGGTTCGCGACGCCCTCCTCTGGAACGACAACCGGTCGGCCGACGATGCGGTCGACCTGATTGCGGAACTGGGCGGCCCACAGGCCTGGGCCGACCAGGTGGGATCGGTGCCGCCGGCCTCGTTCACGGTGACCAAGCTGCGTTGGCTCGCCCGGGCCGAGCCCGAGAACGCGGAGCGTACGGCCGCGGTCCTCCTCCCGCACGACTGGCTGACCTGGCACCTGGGCGGCCGCCGCTCCGATCCGGCGACCGACCGCGGCGACGCGTCCGGCACCGGTTACTTCGACGCCACCGCCAACGCCTACCGCGACGACCTGGTCCGGCTGGCCCTTGGCCACGACGTCCGGCTGCCGACCGTCGCGGCGCCGGACGCCGTGGTCGGCGAGACCCCGGACGGCGTCCGCCTCGCTCCCGGCACCGGTGACAACATGGCCGCGGGTCTCGGACTCGGGTTGACCCCGGGCACGGCCGTCGTCTCGCTCGGCACCAGCGGCACGGCGTTCACCATCAGCACCTCCCAGAGCCACGACCCGACGGGCACCGTCGCCGGGTTCGCCGACGCCACCGGCGCCTTCCTGCCCCTGGTCTGCACGCTCAACGCCGCCCGGAACCTGTCCGCCACGGCCTCGCTGCTGGGCGTCGACTTCGCCGAGTTCGCCCGGCTGGCGCTCAGCGCTCCGGCCGGCAGCGGGGGACTGGCCTTCGTGCCCTACCTGGAGGGGGAACGTACGCCGCCGCTGCCCGCCGCCACCGGCGAGCTGGTCGGGATGTCCCTGGCCAACCTGGCGCGGGCCAACCTGGCCCGGGCCGCGATCGAGGGCATCCTGTGGAGTCTGGCGTTCGGCCTCCGGGTGCTGCAGGAGCACGGCGGGACGATCAACCGGGTCATCCTGACCGGCGGGGCGGCGCAGTCCGAGGCCGTGCAGCAGATCGCGCCCGCCGTGTTCGGGCTGCCGGTCACGGTGACTGACGTGGCGGAGAGCGTGGCCGTCGGGGCTGCCCGGCAGGCGGCCTGGGTGCTGACCGGAGAGCTGCCCGACTGGCCGGTGCCGCAGGTCCGCACCATCGAGGCGACCGACGCCGATCGGGCCGCCGCCGCCATGATCGACGAGCGCTACTCCGCCACGGTTCGCGAGCACTATGCCGCCTCGGTCTGAGACCGGTCGTCCCTTCCCACTTCCAGCCCATTACTGGCACTTCGAGCCCTCGGCCGAAGGCTCGAAGTGCGAGCAAAGGGCGGGAAGTGGGCGTAGGCGGCTAGCACAGGGCGCCGACGAGGACCTGGTGCTGCTCGGCGTACCAGACGCGGGTCTCGGCCACCCGCTGCTCGGACTCCGCCCAGTAGGCCGCGAACCCCTCGTTCCCCGCGTCGGCGCCGTCCTCGATCAGCCGGTACATCCGGTCGTGGTTCAGGCGTACCGCGTGCACCAGGCGCTCCGGGTCCAGCTCGACCCCGTACGCGTCGACGAAGGTTCGCATCCGTTCGAGTTCCCGGCCCCGCCGAGCGTCGTCAATGTAGCGGCCCGGCCGCAGGGGGGCCCACAGCCGGACGGCGTCGGCCACGTCCCAGACCACCGACCCGGGCGTGGCCCAGTCGAAGTCGATCAACGCGACGGCCCGCCCCTCCCGGAAGATCACGTTGTCCAGGTTGAGGTCGTCGTGACAGGCCAGGCCCTCGTCGTACTGCCGTGGCGCCACATTCGGCCAGTCGTGCCCGGTCATGTCGAAGCCGGCGACCGCCTCGTGGTAGCGGCGCAGCAGGTGAGCCACGCTGCGCAGCGCGTCGTCGGTCAGCGCCCAGGCCGGGTAGGGCGGCATGACCGCGTCGCCCGGAATGAAGGTCAGTACCTCCCGGCCCTGCTCGTCGATGCCGAGCAGCCGCGGCGCCCCGTCGAAGCCGACCTCGGCCAGGTAGGTGAGCAGCGCGTGGATGGCGGTGCTGGTCGGGCGCAGCGGACGGCGGACCGTGTCGCCACGCCGGACGACAAGACCACGGTTGTTCGTTCCCCCGACCAACGGGACCTCGGTGAGCCGGTTGGGCATCAGCGCGAGCTCGGCCCATCAGCGTCGGCGAGCAGTTCCTCGGCCATGGATACGTGGGTGACCAGGGTGTCGACCATCCCGCTGAGTAGGGCGGCGCGAACGGCCGCGGCCTTGGCCACGCCGTACGGGATGGCGATCAGGTGGTCGAAGCTGCCCATCTGGGCGCCGGTGATGCCGATCATCCGGTCGGTGAGCGCGGTCTGCAGCACTTTGCCCTCGGCGGTCAGGAACACTCCCGCAGCCTCGGCGCACACCCCGTCCCGCGTCAACCGGGCCCGCTCCCGTTCGCTGGCGGCGTCGTAGACGGTGGACAGGCCGGGCGCCCACTGGCCGACGCCGACCACGCCGATGGTGACCGTGGGAATCTTGTCGAAGGCCCGGGCGAGGTCCGGCTGCCGGCGCAGGGCGCGGGCGGTCGCCGGGTCGGGCACCAGGAACGGGGCGAAAAACAGGTACGCCGGCCCGCCGGAGATCCGGGCGAACTCGCGGACGATGTCCACCGCGCTGTCCCCGTTGATCGAGCTCGACGTGTCGTTCGTGCTGCTGCTCAACGCCCCGGTCAGCTGGACCACCGGAACGGCGGGCAGCCGCTTGAGCTCGCTCACCATCGCCTGCACCGAACGGGCCCAGGCCAGCCCGATCACGTCGTTCGGGGCGATGATCTCGCTGAGCAGGTCAGCGGCCGCCGTACCCAGGTTGCGGCGCAGTGAGGCCGGGTCGTCATCGGGAGTGTCCACCACGATCGCGTGCCGCAACCCGAACCGCTCGGCCAGCCGGCCGGAGGTCTCGACGTCGATCGTGCCGGCGTGGCCGATCTCGATCCGCACCAGCCCCTGCTCCCGCGCGGTCTCCAGCAGGCGGGCCACCTTGAACCGGCTGAGCCGGAGCTCGTCGGCGATCTCGATCTTGGTCTGGCCGTCGATGTAGTGCCGGCGGGCGATGGACGCCGCCAGCACGAGCTCGGCGGGGCCCTTGATGGGGGCGGCCGATGGACCACCACTCTTGCTCATATGAGCAGACAGGTTATCAGTTGTGCGCAAGTCATTGACCTGCGGAACCCGCAGCGCCATAGTTCTCATCAGAGAGTCACCCCGCTCATATGAGCCATACGCCGCTGCACCTTGGTTCGCCGCACTGGCCGACCGCTGGCGCTGTCGGTGAGAAAGGACCTCTTCATGACCCGCTCCACGCAACGCCGCCTGGGGGCCGCCAGCCTGGGCCTCAGCGTCGCCCTGGCCCTGTCCGGGTGCGCCGGCTTCGGAAACCTCGGCAACGAGCCCGGGGTCACCACGCTCACGTTGGCCAGCGTCAACAACCCGCAGATGCAGGACATGAGCCGGCTGCTGCCGGAGTTCAACAAGCAGCACCCCGACATCAAGGTCAACATCATCTTCCTGGAGGAAGGTGACCTCCGGAACGCGATCACCAAGGACGTGGCGACCGGCGGTGGCCAGTACGACATCATGACCGTCGGTGCGTACGAGGTGCCGATCTGGGGCGAGAACGACTGGCTGGTCGACGTCACCGACCGGGCCGGCAACGACCCCTCCTACGACCTCGACGACCTGTTCGAGCCGGTGCGCAAGGGCGTCTCCTTCGAGGACCGGGTCTACGCCCTGCCCTTCTACGGCGAGTCCTCGTTCCTGATGTACCGCAAGGACCTGTTCGAGCAGGAGGGCATCGAGATGCCCGAGCGGCCGACCTGGGAACAGGTCGCCTCGTACGCCAAACAGCTCAAGACCCCCGACCGGGCCGGGATCTGCCTACGCGGCAAGCCCGGCTGGGGCGACCTGTTCGCTTCGCTGACCACCGTGGTCAACACCTTCGGCGGGCAGTGGTACGACATGAACTGGGACGCCCAGCTCACCTCGCCGGAGTTCAAGGAAGCGGTCACCTTCTACCTCGACACCCTGGCCGAGTCCGGGCAGGCCGACCCGGCGTCCTTCAGCTTCACCGAGTGCCTCGACCTGTTCAGCACCGACCGGGCGGCGATGTGGTACGACGCCACCTCGGCCGCCGGCTCGGTGGAGAGCTCGGGGGTCAAGGGCAAGGTCGGCTACGTCCGGGCACCGGTCAAGGAGACCACGGACTCCGGCTGGCTGTGGTCCTGGAACCTCGGCATCAGCGCCGAGAGCGACGATCAGGACGCAGCCTGGGAGTTCGTCCGGTGGGCCACCTCCAAGGACTACCTGCGCTTGGTCGGCTCCGAGCTCGGCTGGGAGCGCACCCCACCGGGCACTCGGGAGTCGATCTATGAGGTCCCGGAGTACAAGGCGGCCGGCGGTGAGTTCGCCGCGTTGACCAAACAGATCATGTCCGAGGTCAACCCGGAGAAGCCGGGCGTCAAGCCCCAGCCCTGGATCGGCATCCAGTACGTGTCGATCCCGGAGTTCCAAGACGTCGGCAACCAGGTCTCCCAGGAGATCGTCGACGGCATCGCCAGACGCCAGACGGTGGACGAGGCCCTCGAAAAGGGTCAAGAGATCGCCCAGCGAGCGGGCGACCTACAGAAGGAGGAGGGGTAGTGTCCACGACGACCGCCGAAGGCCCCACCGTATCGGCACCGGGCGAGGTCCCGAAGGCGCCCACCGGTGAGCTGAAGGGTCAGGAGCTCGCCGAGCGGAAGTTCGCCCGCAAGCTGATCCTGCCCGGCCTGATCACCGCGATCCTGATCACCCAGGTGCCGTTCCTGGCCACGATCTACTACTCGTTCCAGGACTGGAACCTGGCGCGTCCCGAGGAGCGCAGCTTCGCCGGCTTCGACAACTACATCGCGGTCGTCACCAACGGCGCGTTCCTGCCCGCCCTCTGGGCCACGGTGTGGATGACGGGGCTGTCCATGATCCTGTCCCTGCTCCTCGGACTGTTGTTCGCGGTCCTGCTGGACCGCAAGTTCCGCGGCCAGGCCCTGGCCCGGACCTTGCTGATCACGCCGTTCCTGATCATGCCGGCCGCGGCCGCGCTGATCTGGAAGTACTCGATCCTGGATGCCGACAGCGGCATCGTCACGCTGGTGCTGTCCTGGTTCGGGCTACCTGGGGTGGCCTGGACCACCGACTTCCCCGGTCTCACCATCGTGTTCACCCTGACCTGGCAGTACACGCCGTTCATGATGCTGATCCTGCTGGCCGGGCTGCAGTCGCAGTCGGGCGAGGTGCTGGAGGCCGCCGACGTGGACGGCTCGACCGCGCTCCAGACGTTCCGCTACATGACCCTGCCGCATCTGCGGACCTATGCCGAGCTGGCCACCCTGCTGGGCACCGTGCTGATGGTTCAGGTCTTCGACCCGGTCAACATCATCACGAAGGGCGCGGGGGACACCAAGACGCTGCCCTACCTGCTCTACGAGCGGGCCTTCATTGGTCAGCAGATCGGTGAGGCGGCCGCGTACGGTGTCATCACGGTGATCGTGACCATCGTCATCGCGACCCTCGCGCTCCGCAAACTATTCACGGTGTTCACCGAGGAGGCGAACGGCTGATGGCAACCGCGACCGCAACCCCGACGAGGTCGACCACCGCTCCAACCCGGACCGGCGGCAGCAGCAAGTTCACCCAGCGCAAGGTCAGCGGCTACCTGGTGACCGCGTTGACCTGGGTGCTCGTGTTCATCTTCATCTTCCCCGTACTGTGGATGATCGTCACCAGCTTCAAGACCGAGGCCGACGCAGCGGCGTTCCCGCCGTCATTCTTCTTCGACGCAACTCTGGACCGCTACGCCGACGTGTTCCGCCGCGGGATGGGGCTCTACCTGCTGAACTCGTTGTTCGTCTCGGTCGGCTCGACCATCGTGGTGATGGGGCTGGCCATCCCGGCGGCGTACGCGCTGTCGGTGCGGCCGATCGGGAAGTGGCAGGACGCACTGTTCTTCTTCATCTCCACCAAGTTCATGCCGGTGGCAGCCTCGATCATCCCGGTCTTCCTGCTGCTCCGCAGCCTCGGACTGCTGGACAACCTTTGGGCTCTCGGAGTGCTCTACATCGGCATCAACCTGCCGCTGGCGGTGTGGATGATGCGCTCGTTCTTCTCCGAGGTGCCGCGGGCGGTGGTCGAGGCGGCGCAGATCGACGGGGCGGGCTACAACCGCGAGCTGTGGCAGGTGTCGCTGCCCATCGTGGCTCCGGGTGCAGCCGCCGCGGCGCTGATCTGCTTCATCTTCGCCTGGAACGAGTACTTCCTGGCCAACCTGCTCACCG
>DASQUF010000027.1:0-7135 GCA_035641435.1 Propionibacteriaceae bacterium
GAGCGCGCACGCGGCCGGCCGTTCTACTATTTCGCCTATGGCGCGGCGGTCAGCGAGGTGGTGGTCGACACGCTGACCGGCGAATACAAGATCCTGCGCGCCGACCTGCTGCACGACGTCGGCCGGTCGATCAATCCGGCGATCGACCTCGGGCAGATCGAGGGCGGCTTCGTCCAGGGGATGGGCTGGCTGACCCTTGAGGAGCTGGTCTGGGACGAGACCGACGGCCCGCACCGCGGCCGGCTGAACACCCAGGCGGCCAGCACCTACAAGATCCCGAGCTTCTCCGAGATGCCGGAGGAGTTTCACGTGCACCTGTACGAGCGCGCGACCGAGTCCGGCGTGGTGTACGGGTCGAAGGCGGTCGGCGAGCCGCCGTTGATGGAGGCGTTCAGCGTGCGCGAGGCGCTGCGCCAGGCGACCGCGGCCTTCGGGCCGGCCGGGCAGAGCGTCGAGCTCGCCACCCCGGCGACCCCGGAAGCGGTCTTCTGGGCGGTCGAGGCGGCCCGGCGCCAAGGGGCGGCGGACCCGGTGGCTCTGGTCGACGAGTCGCTGGTCGAGGTCTGAGATGGACTGGTTGAGCGCACTCACCTCGCTCCGGGCCGAGGGTCGGCCGGGGGTGCTGGTCACCGTCGCCGAGATTCGCGGGCACGCCCCACGCGAGGCGGGGGCGAAGATGGTGGTCGCCCTGGAGCGGACGTGGGGCAGCGTCGGTGGCGGCAACCTGGAGGAGACCGCCGTACGCCGCGCCCGCGACCTGATCGCCGCCGGCAGCCGGGGCGTCGAGATGCTGGAGTCGCGGCTCAGCCCGCACGCCCACCACGACCATGGTCGGCAGTGCTGCGGCGGCGAGGTCCGGCTGCTGCTCGAGCCGTTCCCGGTGCGACCGACGGTGGCGATCTTCGGGGTGGGACATGTCGGTTTCGAGCTGGCCCGGATCCTGTCCCGGCTGGAGATCCGGCTGCACCTGGTCGACTCCCGGGCCGAGCAGCTCGACGAGATCCGGCTGGCCGAGGTCACCGCCGGGGCCGCCGACGTGGAGGTGCACCGAGCGGTGCTGGGGGAGCTGGTGCTCGAACGACTGCCCGCCGGCGCTCACGTCTTGATCATGACCCACGACCACGCCGAGGACTTCGCCCTCTGCGACGCCGCGCTTCGCCACCCCGGCCTCGCCGGTATCGGGCTGATCGGCTCGAGCACCAAGTGGGCGACGTTCCGCAAGAACCTGCGGGCGGAGGGTCACGACGAGGCGACCGTCGACGCAATCACCTGTCCGATCGGTCGCCCGGAGATCGCCGGCAAGGAACCGGCCGTGATCGCCGTCGCCGTGGCCGCCGAGCTGCTCCCTGTGTTGCGCCCTGAGCCTGTCGAGGGGCCCCTGGAGGCCCGTCCTTCGACAGGCTCAGCACGCAGATGACTCTTTACCGGGCTGCGGTGCTCGATGTTCCCGGCGACCCCTTCGTTTCCGGCGCATCGGCGTTGCGAGCCGAGTCCGACGGCGCGATCGTCGTCCGCGACGGGCTGATCGTGACGCGCGGCGGGTACGCCGACCTGGCCCCGGCCTACCGTGACGAGGAGACGGTCGACCTCCGCGACGGGCTGCTCCTGCCCGGGCTGGTCGACACGCACGTGCACTACCCGCAGGTCCGGGTGATCGGCGGTCTCGGCATGCCGCTGCTGGACTGGTTGGACCGCTGGGCACTGCCGGAGGAGGCCCTGCTGGTCGAGGACGCGTACGCCGAGGCCGTGGCCGAGGAGTTCCTGTCGGGACTGGCGCAGGCGGGGACCACCACAGCGCTCGTCTTCGGCGCCCATTTCGCCAGCGCGATGGAGATCTTGTTTTCCGCCGCCGAGCGCAGCGGCCTGCGGATCACCGCTGGTCAGGTGATGAGCGACCGGCGGCTGCGGTCCGACCTGCTGACCACGCCGGAGGCGGCGTTCGCCGAGGGCCGCAAGCTGATCGAGCGCTGGCACGGCGAGGGCCGACTGCGCTACGCCGTCACGCCGCGATTCTCGCTGTCCACCACGGCGGCGATGCTCGACGTCTGTGCGGAGCTCCTGACGCTGTCCGACGACGTCTGGTTCACCTCGCACATCAACGAGAACACCACCGAGGTGGCGACGGTGCTCGGGCTGTTCGGCTCCGCCGAGCACTACCTGGCCAGCTACGACCAGCACGGCCTGGTCACCCCGCGCAGCGTGTTCGCCCACAACCTGCACGCCCGCGATGCCGAGCTGGACCGGCTGGCCGCGAAGGGCGCATGGGTCGCCCACTGCCCGACCAGCAACGCCGCGCTCGGCAGCGGGCTGTTCCCGTTGCGCCGCCATGTCGAGCACGGCGCCCGGGTGGCGCTGGGGTCCGACGTCGGTGGCGGTACCGGATTCTCGCTGTTCAAGGAAGGGTTGCAGGCCTACTTCGCCCAGCAGCTCTTCGGGCCTCAGGGTCTGCCGCTGACGGCCACCCACCTGCTCTACCTGGCCACCCGGGCCGGTGCCCAGGCCCTCGGGCTGGACGACCAGGTCGGTGACCTCAGCGTTGGCAAGCAGTTCGACGCGACCTGGCTGCGCCCCGCCGGGGACACCACGCTGGCCGTGGGGCTACGGCACGCGGCCGACGCGGCCGACGCCCTGGCCAAGGTGTTCGCCCTCGCTACCCCTGCCGATGTGGCCGGGGTGTGGGTCGGCGGCGACAGGATTCGCTGACGCGGGGACCCGTCAGCGCAGGCAGTTCTCCGCGACCGCACCGCTGGCTGACCACAGGGCGACCGGGGGAGTGAGCAGTGCCGAGCAGGCCGGCCCGGTGAGAATCCGGACGGTCGTCCCGTCGTCGATGCCACCCGACATGCCGCTGCCGCCGGGGCAGCCGGTGGGGTTCACGAACACCTCGTAGGTCTGGCCGCCCGACCGGATCCGGACCAGGACGGCGAGGTCGGGCCGCTGCTCGACCCGGGCAGGGTCGCAGGTCCGGTCGTTGACCGGCGCGGCGGCGAGGACGTCGACGAGCTCCCGCCCGTCGGCCCGGTCGAGGGGCACGGCAGCGCGCAGCCGGGGGAGCTCCGCGTCGGCCGGGTCCGCGACCGGCTCGTACTGGCACAGCACGACCTGGTCCCCCGACCGGAGTCCGCCGAGATCGGTGCCGTCGTCCGGGCGGGCGCCCAGCGGCCCGGCGATCGGGCTCTGCGGCGAACAAAGCGCGCCCTCGCCGACGACCTGGGCCGAATCCAGGATCCGCTGGGCCCGGTCGCGGTCCCTGGTCGTCACGACGAGGACGGCGCTGCCGGCGAACCGGGTGACCACCCACCACTCGCCCTGCCGCACCGCGCCCTCGCCGTAGTCCACGGCCGGGCTGGGGGAGAGGGCCTCGACGTGCTCGGTGAGCAGGCTGGCCGGCGGAGGTCCACCGCAGCCGATACTGCGGACCGGGATGTCACTGCCCAGCCAGACGTACGGTCGGCGCTGGTCCGCCCTCGGCTCCCCGCGCGGCTCGTCAGCGCACCAGTCCGACTGCGGCGGCACCGCGTAGCCCCAGGACGCCGGCACGGAGAAGGAGATGTCGCGGAAGTACTCGGTCCGCCAGCCGTCGGGGGCCGGGTCGGTGGACGGCGCCACCTGGCGCCCCGGCGGTCCGGCCTCGGGCTGGGCATCGCCGCTGTCCGCCTGGCCCTGCGACTCCGCCGCGGCCTGCCCGCCGCCGGCCATGCTGCTCGGCTGGTCGCCACCCGGAACCATCAGCCGGGGCAGCCCCACCACACCCGCGACCACCACCAGGGCGACCGCGAGTCCGGCCACCGTCCGGGCGTTCCGCTGCCGCTCCGCCGCCCGCCGCCGGACCTGGCCGAGATCGACCGGCTCGTCCGGGCCCAGCTCCTGCAGCGCGTCACGCAGCGCCTGTTCGTCCCGCTCAGTCATCGTCACTCTCTTTCAGCTCGGCTCGCAGCCGCTCCAGCGCCCGGTGCACGTACGAACGCGCGGTGCTCTCGGTGCACTCCAGGACCGCCGCGATCTCGGCGAAGGCCAGGTCGTCGTAGAAGCGCAGCGCCACCGCTGCGCGTTGCCGTGCGGGCAGCCCGGCCAGCAGGCGCCGGGCCAGGTCGGTGTCGGCCAGCCCCTCCTGGGCCGGCTCGGTCACCCCGGCATGATCAACATCGAAGGCGGTCAGCCGCTCCCGCCGGCCGAGCCGCCGCCACCAGGAGATGTGCCGGTTGACGATGATCCGCCGGGCGTACGCGTCCGGCTCGCCGCCGACGATCAGCCGCCGCCAGTGCAGGTAGACCGCGACCAGAGCGTCCTGCACCGCGTCGCGAGCCGCCTCCCGGTTGCCGGTTACCGCCGTGGCGAAGATCAACAAGGAGCGGCTTCGCTCGGCCGCCCAGGCGTCGAAGCCGGCGTCGCCGGCGCGTACGTCGACGACCACCGCCTCCGCGTCAGGCCCGGTCACCGAACCGGCCGCCAGGGTGTCCACAGCGTCCACACGCTCCGGGCGTACGTTTCGTTGCACCCAGGGCCGACCTGTCCTGATGTTCCGACCCGGTGGCGCACGCTGACATTCTGGCCGTCCGCCGGGCATCCACCCTTGTCAACGATCCGCCAGGGAGTATGCTCGTCGCCAGGTTGGTCGCAATTTGACCGGTCTGCTCCTGCCTGCGCTCGAGGGGTTGACTCTCGCGCATTCATTGCCTATATTTGGGGTTTGCCCTCGCCGTTTGCCGACCCGTCTCAACTTGACACGGGTCGTTCAGCGTGCGCGGAAGAGAACTGAAGAAACAGCTAGCGGACCCTCGGAAGGATCCCTCTTGGCCGCCTCGCGCACCGCCTCCAAGAACACCCTCGTATCTCCCACCGGCCGAATCTCCTTCGCGAAGATCGCCGAACCCATGGAAGTCCCCGATCTGCTGGATCTGCAGATCGACTCCTTTGACTGGCTCGTCGGCAACGAGGCGTGGCGCGACCGCGTCGAGTCCGCGCTGGGCCAGGGGCGGACCGACGTCAACACCAAGTCCGGCCTGGAGGAGATCTTCGAGGAGATCTCCCCGATCGAGGACTTCTCCGGGACGATGTCGCTGTCGTTCCGGGACCACCGCTTCGAGCCGCCGAAGAACAGCGTCGAGGAGTGCAAGGACCGCGACGTCACCTACGCCGCGCCCTTGTTCGTCACCGCCGAGTTCATGAACAACGAGACCGGCGAGATCAAGAGCCAGACGGTCTTCATGGGCGACTTCCCGCTGATGACCGACAAGGGCACGTTCGTGATCAACGGCACCGAGCGGGTCGTCGTGTCGCAGCTGGTCCGGTCCCCGGGCGTCTACTTCGAGCAGACCACGGACAAGACCTCGGACAAGGACATCTTCACCTGCAAGATCATCCCAAGCCGCGGTGCGTGGCTGGAGTTCGAGATCGACAAGCGGGACATGGTCGGTGTCCGTCTGGACCGCAAGCGCAAGCAGAACGTCACCGTGCTGCTCAAGGCGCTGGGGTGGGACGATGCGAAGATCCTGGAGGAGTTCGGCGACTACGAGTCGGTGCGGCTGACCCTGGAGAAGGACCACACCACCACCCAGGACGAGGCGCTGCTCGACATCTACCGCAAGCTGCGGCCGGGCGAGCCGCCGACCCGTGAGGCCGCGCAGGCGCTGCTGGAGAACTACTACTTCAACCCCAAGCGCTACGACCTGGCGAAGGTCGGCCGGTACAAGATCAACAAGAAGCTGGGCCTGGAGCTGCCGTTCGACCGGCAGGTGCTGACCATCGAAGACATCGTGGCCGCGATCCGCTTCGTGGTCGCGCTGCACGAGGGAACGCAGACCCTGGACTCTCCGCGCGGCGAGCTTCTCGTCGAAGAGGACGACATCGACCACTTCGGCAACCGCCGGCTGCGAACCGTGGGCGAGCTGATCCAGAACCAGCTGCGTACGGGGCTGGGCCGGATGGAGCGCGTCGTCCGGGACCGGATGACCACCCAGGACGTCGAGGCCATCACGCCGCAGACGCTGATCAACATCCGGCCGGTGGTGGCGGCGCTGAAGGAGTTCTTCGGCACTTCCCAGCTGAGCCAGTTCATGGACCAGACCAACCCGGTGGCCGGGCTGACGCACAAGCGCCGGCTCTCGGCGCTGGGTCCGGGCGGCCTGTCCCGCGACCGTGCGGGCATGGAGGTCCGCGACGTGCACCCGAGCCACTACGGCCGGATGTGCCCGATCGAGACCCCGGAAGGCCCGAACATCGGCCTGATCGGCTCCCTGGCCAGCTTCGCCCGCGTGAACGCGTTCGGCTTCGTTGAGACGCCGTACCGCAAGGTGGAGAAGGGCAACGTCACCGACCAGATCGACTACCTGACCGCCGACGAGGAGGACCGGTACGTCATCGCGCAGGCCAACGCCAAGCTCGATGCCAACAACCGCTTCGCCGAGGAGCGGGTGCTGGCCCGGCGCCGGCACGGCGATCCGGACACCGTCCCGGCCGAGTCCATCCACTACATGGATGTCTCGCCCCGCCAGATGGTGTCGGTGGCCACTGCGATGATCCCGTTCCTGGAGCACGACGACGCGTCGCGGGCCCTGATGGGGGCCAACATGCAGCGCCAGGCGGTGCCGCTGATCCGCTCGGAGGCTCCGTTCGTGGGCACCGGGATGGAGTACCGCGGTGCGGTCGACGCCGGTGACGTGACTGTTGCCACCGACGCCGGCGTAGTCACCGCGGTGAGCGCCGACCTGATCGACGTCGCGCATGACGACGGGACGTACAAAACCTACCGGCTGTCCAAGTTCCGCCGGTCCAACCAGGGCACCTGCATCAACCAGCGGCCCCTGGTGACCGCCGGGCAGCGGATCGAGAAGGGTTCGCCGCTGGCCGACGGCCCGTGCACCGACGACGCCGAGATGGCCCTGGGCCGCAACCTGCTGGTCGCGTTCATGCCCTGGGAGGGGCACAACTACGAGGACGCGATCATCCTTTCCCAGCGGCTGGTGCAGGACGACGTCCTCACCTCGATCCACATCGAGGAGCACGAGGTCGACGCCCGCGACACCAAGCTGGGCGCGGAGGAGATCACCCGGGACATCCCGAACGTCAGCGAGGAGATGCTGGCCGACCTGGACGAGCGGGGCATCATCCGGATCGGCGCGGAGGTCTCCACCGG
>DASQUF010000028.1:0-11150 GCA_035641435.1 Propionibacteriaceae bacterium
CTGGACGTAGCCGGGGGCGCGCCCGCAGTCGATGAAGCGGGCACCGTGCTCGCCGATGTCCTCGGTGGCCGGGCGGCCGGGGTCGGTCGGGGCAAGCCCGAAGCCGGTCAGCACGCGGCCGAGGAAGTCCTGAGCCGGGATGCCCCCACAGAGGTCGCCCGCCGCGACGTCCTCGGCGAAGCCGAGCGCGTCGAGCACGACCGCCGCGTTGGCGTTGGCCATGTTGACCGACAGCTCGTCGGCCACCCACTGGTCAGTGGTGGTGTCGAGGGCGGAGAAGGTGACCGACATGGTGGCCTCCGGTGGGGAGTGGGGCGCCGGGCCGGTTGGCCTGACAGGTAGAAGACTAGCCACGCTCAGCGCGGCTCGTCAATACCTGACGGGATTTGACAAGCCGCCGTGAGACTGGTTCACTATCCCTCGTTCCGCTCCACAACCGAGGAGGTCCACATGGCCGAGCTTGACCCCGAGTCCATCGAGTCCATCCCGCAGAACAAGCTGCGGCAGATCCGTCGCTTGCTCGACGTCGCCGAGCACGCCAGCACCGGTGAGGCCGAGCGCGAGAACGCGATGGCGCGGGCCATGGCGATGATGGCCGAGCACGGCGTCACCGAGATGATGGCCAACGCCTACGGCCGCAAGCAGGTGGACGAGGTGATCCACGTCCAGATCAAGGTGTCCAACCCCTACGGCAGGGCCAAGGCATACCTGGCCTCCTGGATCGGCCGGGCCATGGGGTGCCGGAGCGTCCTGCACACCTACGGCCGCGAGTACGTCTCCGTGTCGCTGGTGGGCTTCCGTTCCGACGCCGAGCGTGCCGAGCTGCTCTACACGTCCCTGCTGCTCCAGATGATCAACGGCGTCAAGAACGTGCGGCCGGACTGGTACGACGACACCCCGACCGCCACCTACCGCGCCAACTGGATGCAGGGCTTCGGGGAGATGGTGCATCACCGGATCCACGAAGCGGAGCGGGCCGCGCGAGCCAAGTTCGACACCGAGCACAAGGCAGAGCAGAAGGCGAGTGGCGCGCAGTCGACGGCGATGGTCCTGGTCGGCCGTGACGAGTTGGTCAAGGCCAAGCATGCCGAGCTGTTCCCCCGGCTCGACAAGGTGCGCGCAAGCAGCCGGTCCAGCGACAGCGGCCGGAAGGACGGGCAGACTGCGGGACGTCAGGCCGACATCGGCGGGACCGCCCTCACCGGCGGCCGGAAGGCCCTTGGCGGCCGGTAGTCCACACACGACAGAGCCCCCGGCGCTGTGCGGCGCCGGGGGCTCTGTGGTCAGGACCTATTGAACAGGCCGTCGATGGTGGTGCTGATGTCGGTCAGGATCTTGACCGCCGTGGTGCCGAACTCAGTGCCGGTGGTGGCGAGCATCAGGCCGGTGATGACTGCGACGACGGCCAGCAGCCACTCCTTGCGCTTGAGCGCGATCGCCAGCGTGGCGATTGCGAAGATCGTTACGAGGGCCATGCCGTCCGCTTCTCCTGGGGTCTCGTGTACGGAACCTAGCCACCTACTGTAGCCGCTCATGACGCGGCAACAAAAGCCACTGACCGGGCGGTGCGGGAATCCTGCTCCGCTGCCATTCCGGCTACGCTTTGCAACAAGTCAGGCCGCCCACATGGTGGCACCGCATCAGCACTGGACTGGAGATGGATGCCATGGACGCAGGGGCACCGGAGCGTGAGCGCTTCGACGGCGTGGGCGTGGACTCGAAACTCAAGCAACGCCTGTCCGACATGGCCGACGAGATCGGCGCGAAGAACACGCGCGTGGCCATCGCCGTGCCGGTGCGGCAGATCATCGGGATCTTCCACGAGGTCTACGGCGATGTACCGCACGTGCCGGACTACGACCCCGACCGCGACGACCGGCAGCGTTGGGGCGGCCTCGCCGCCTACTCCCCCAGCGAGGTGCCGGACGCGCAGAACGAGGTGGGGCTGCGGCTGGCCGACGACGCGGTGATCGTGGACATGGAGGGGTTCACCGGTGGCGGGTGGGAAGACTGCGCGGTGCTCAACCTGGAACAGGCGAAGGACTACTTCCTGACCGGGCTGGCGCTGGTCGCCGAGGGGGAGCGCCAAGCGGCGGAACGGCCGGTGATGGGGGTAACCGACGAGCAGGCTGCCGCCGAGCTGCTGGCGGGTCAGGGCATCGTGTCGGTGACGGTGACGCGAGCGGGCGCAGACGCTGCCGGACAAGATTGACGTGCCGCCGTCCGGACGGCTAAGCTAGTGGCGTAAACGCGCACCTCCGCGCAGACCTGGAAGGACCTGACCATGACCAGCCGAGCCCGCTGGGCTGCCGGTGCGCTGGACCTGACCGGCGACATCAAAGCCGCATCCGAGCACCTGGAGATCGGTCGCGTCGCCGACGCCACCGGCCTATCCCCCGAGACCATCAAGGACTCCCTCACCCGGCGCCCTATCACCAACCCCGCCAGCCCGCGCGGCGCACTGTGCCAGCCGTTCGCCCGCGTCGGTGACGTCCCGCTCTGGTCCCACGACCAGGTGAAGGAGTACCTGCGACGCAAGGCCGCGCTGGACGGAACGGAGACCGAGCTGCCGCTGGTCTCGACCGTGGAGGCGCGCGAGCGAGGCCTGGCCTCCACCGAGGAGATCGCGACGCACTTCGGCCTGCACGACCAGACCGTGCGCCGGTGGCAGCGCTATGACGAGACCTACCCGGACGTGGTGGCGAAACGTGACCGCGACGGCCGTTCGGGCCCGCCCGAGCACGTGCGCGAGCTGCGCGCGGTGCTCGACTGGGCCCGCGCGCGAGGGATCGAACCCACCGCCAGCGAGGCCCTGGCGGTGTAAGACCTGGGTTGCCAGGCGGAACAGCAACGGCCCCGGGCCTGCGGAGACGCGGGCTCGGGGCCGTTGTCGCGCCCGGGACGGCATCGGGGGTTGACGAACCGCGCTATGGGCGGCTAACCTACTGACGTTCCGCACGATCGAGGAGGCCCCCGATGACCACCGCCACCGCCACTCCGCTCCCCTGCGACACCGAGCTGCTGGCCCTGACCGAGACTCGCGAGGTCCACGGCACCGTCACCCACGCACTCAACCCGTGCTCGCGATGCGACGGCTCCGGCCACTACTCGTTCAACCCGGTCGACGGCACCCGCTGCTTCCAGTGCCAGGGCAGCCGGGGCACCTGGGTCGAGGTCGGCGAGTACCTGCGGCTGGCCCGCAACCGCGCTAAGGCCCGCGCGGCCCGCGCTCGCAAGGCCGCCCGCGAGGCCGCCGAGCGCGAGGCCCGGATCCCGCGCCTGCACGCCGAGCTGACCGAGGCGCACCCGCTGCTCGCCGAGCTGACCTACCTGGGCAACGTCAACTACGACGACGCCCGTGGCGCGGTCAACTATGGCGGCATCCTGGGCGAACTGCGCGGCAAGCTGGAGAACTACGGCAGCCTGTCGGACAAGCAGATCGCGCTTGCCGAGAAGATCATCCGCGAGGACATGGACCGCGAGGCCCGCCGCGCCGAGCGCGCCGCCGCCCGCACCAACGCCGCAATCGGCGAGATCGGCGAGCGCCGCGACTTCACCGGCACCGTGCGCTGGTTCGACCACTACACCGACTTCTACGGCTACAGCGAGACGACGTCCACGGTGATGATCATCGACACCGCCGAGGGCACCGTGAAGTGGAAGGCCAGCAAGTACATCGAGCTGGAGAGGGGCCAGCAGGTCACGATCAAGGCGACGGTCAAAGAGCACTCGATCTACGACAAGACCGAGGAGATCGCCACCGTCGTCACGCGCGGCAAGCTGCTCTGAACCACCGGCCCGCCCGGCACCCGCCGGGCGGGCCTCCCCCGTTCCGCACTACCCCGAGGAGATCATCATGATCACCATCCAGAGGCGCGCCGAGATGCGCGACACCTGTTCGTTCGTGACTACCGAGACCGTGGACGTCCTGGCCGAGAAGCTGATCGGCCTGGCCGACGACCGCCGCATCACCGTCGTGCGCCGCTACCTCGGTGACCACGGCGGCGCACCGACCGTGCTGGCCGGGCTGCGCATCGACCGGCGCGGCCGCGCGCCGGTCGAGCACCGGCGCGGCCAAAGCGTGCGCATCCATCTGCGGCCGGGGATCGAGAGCCTGGGGTTCTCTGTCCAGCGCGACAGCGACACCGAGGAAGGGTTGCGGGAGCGCTACCACCATCCCGAGCGCCACTGGCTGGGTCGCCGCGAGGACATCGTCTACGTGGAACTGCGCGGGTGGCCGGGCAGTCCGCACCGCGAGGACTGCGTGCGGGTCGAGCGCTGGAACTCCAACGGGGTCGGCGAGGAGATCATCGCGGTCTTCGACGACATCGATCCAGTCAGCGAGTTGTTCTGGGACACCAAGGGCGACAAGCAGCGCGAGGTCCACATGTGGGACGAGTTCTGCGACGCCCATGGACTCCACTTCGAGCACCCGAGCCACGAGCGCAACGGGTCCTGCATGGGACGCAAGTCCACGCGCGCCGAGGATCTCGGAGTGCTGGCGTTGCTGGTCGCGCTCGCCGATGCGAAAGACGACTGACCCCGGGCACGCGACGGCCCGACCTCCCGCGCCGGAGGTCGGGCCGTCGTCGTGTCACTCGTCGGGGGTGGCCTCGCGCGGCTCGCCGAGGTTGAGCGTGACCCGCTCGGCGGCTCCAGCGACGACGGTCACCAGTTCGTCGCCGGAGACGGCGCGACCGTCGAAGGTGTAGGTGGCGGTGAGCACAGCCTGGCCGAGCGTGCCGGTGGCGGCCACGAACGCGGTGCCGTCGCCGTTGTCGGTGATCGCGAGGATCGCCGGGTCGCTGACGGTGAACTCGGTGGTGAACTCGGCGGGGGCGTCGGTGGCGTTGCCCATCTCGTCCTGGAACGTGGGGGCGAGCAGGTCGAAACCCTGGTCTGCCAAGAGGTCCATGTGGTGGTCGATCCTTCCGGGGATGGTGGTGCGCCGGGTGGCGCTGTTGTCGCGCTCGGCAGGGGTGGCCTTGCGGTGCTGTCCGGAGTGCAGGACGGCGCGCAGTCGTTTGCCCTTGATGATCCAGCGGACCTGCTTGATCAGGTCCCCGTAGTCAGTGATGTTGCCCTCGAGCTGCACGGGGGTGAGCGTACGGCGAGTCAGCTCGGTGGCGGTGACGACACTCAGGTGTGGCGGCGACTCTGAATTGACGAGCCGTGCTCAGCATGGTTTACTATCTTTGTTCCGCTTCGACCCCGAGGAGGCTGTGATCATGCGAACCGAATACACACTGCTGCTCACCGAGACCCGACAGAAGATCGTCAAGGTAAGCCTGGACGTGAACGCCGACCAGGGAAGCGCGTTCCGCGACGAAGCGCTAACCCTGGCACTGGAACAGCACGGCGACCAGCCGTGGAGCAAGCCGACGATTCAGGGCCGGGTCAGCCACTGGCAGGGCCAGCGCGAGCCCCGCTGGTTCCCACTCGACTCCCCTGAGCCGCGCGAAAACGGCCTGCGCGTGCGGTCCGAGGTCAACCAGGTGGTCTTCCGCTACTCCGCGATCTGGGGCCGCTGGGTTGCCGAACAGGACAGCGGCGGCGACGGCAATAACTACTCGTGGAACGCGCTCAACAGCAGCGACTCCGCGTACGCCACCGGCAAGCTGGTGGAGGTGCTCTCGTGAAGCATGGACGCACGAACGCGAGCAAGAGCGGCGCGGTACACGCGCTGTCCACCGCGACAGGGGCGCGCGGTCTCGCCACCCTGTGCCGAACACCGCACGGCCCTGCTGGCCGCTGGTACCGCACCGACGAGCCGGTGAATTGCCGGGGCTGCCTGGAGCGGCTGGAGTCGCTGGCCGAGCAGGCGTTGCGAGATCAACACGCGACCGAGCTGCTCGTGACGGCCGCCGCGCGCGCCGACGGCGAACGGGTACGCGCGTTCCGGCGGGCGTGGCCCGCGATGGGCCGGGCGGTCGCGGACCTGCTGCGGCACCGTGGTGTGCCGCTGGGCGAGGGCTGGCTGGGTCCGGCACGCGAGAGCGTGGCTCGGTGACAGACTTCTCCGACGAGTTCGGCCCCTATCTCGACAAGGCCCTGAAAGACCCTGAGTTCCGGCAGCCATACGAACATGCGCAGAAGGAGGAGGAAGACGTGACGGAGGAGTGGACCCCGCCCACCGTGGGCGACCTGGTAGCGGCACTATCCAAAGTAGACCAATCGTTGCCGGTGGTGCTGGCGCAGGACGAGGAGGGCAACGGGTTCAACACCTGGAGCGGCGACGTGGTGGAGTCGCTCTACGACACCCAGGAGCGCGAGATCCATCTGACGCCGGAGCAGTGGGCGGCCGAGATGGCGAAGCCCGACAGCCGGTTCGACCCGGAGGACGACGAACCGCCAGAGATCGGCGGAGACATCGAACGCGTGATCGTGGTGTGGCCCTGATGAAGATCACCGTGCCGCGACTGGTCGCGCTCACCGCAAGCGTGGCCGTCCTGGCGGCCACGGGTATCGGCTGGACGACCGCGCCAGTGCCCGCGAGCACCCAGCCTGCCACTACCGTCAGCATCATGAGCGTCCCCGTGCCCGGTGTGTTCCAGGGTGTCGACTTCGGCACTGGCCATAACGGCTTCCCGACCGTGACCGAGCTGCCGGACGGGCGGCTGCGCATGATGTGGAGGCACGGTTCGGGGCATGCCAGCGCCGACGGCGAGATCCTCACCTCAGTGGGTGATCCGTCGGGTGCGGACTGGTCAGAACCCGAGCGGGTGATCGTCGACAACGGCGCCGACATCCGCGACCCCCACCTGGGCCCGTCGGGTCTGTCCACGATCGACGGCGAGGTGTTCCTGACCTACTTCGTCACCGTGAACGGGGTGCCCTCCGGCGCCCGGGTCGCCCGTTCCGCCGACGGCGGGGAGACCTTCGGGCCGTCGGTGCGAATCGACCCGGGGTTCCCGTGGGCGGCGATCAGCTCGCCGGTGATCAAGGTGAACGGCAAGTTGTGGACGGCGTTCTACGCGAAGCCGCCGGGGGAGTCCATCGAGTCGGCGTATGCGGCGTGGTCGGTCAACGGCGGGCAGTCCTGGTCGACGGTGCGCATCGCGATCGGCATGAGCGGCAATCCGTTTCAGGAGCCGTGGGCGGTGGCGGGGGCGAACAACTCGGTGGTGTTCGTGATGCGGGACGGCAGCTGGCGTTCGCTGGCGACCCGCTCCATCGACGCGGCGGGGGCGTGGGCGCCGCTGACCCGGAACGTGATAGCCAACGCGACCGGCAACAGTGCGAGCGTGCGGGCCTCCAATGGCCGGATCTACCTGGTGTACCGGGACACGGTGTCGCGGGCGGCGAAGCTGGCCAGCTCGGAGGACAACGGGGTGACGTGGACGGTGGAGCGGGTGTTGATGGTGAAGCCAGCGGGGGCGGCGGTCGGGTCGGTGGGGATGACCTACGCCCATCCGATCGAGCTGGGACAGGGCTACCTGTTCTGCCCGGTGGGCATGGAGCGGGGCGACGGCGACAGCCGTCTGTACCTGGGTTTCCTGTAGGGGGTGCCTCCAGGGGCCCGGCCGGAGTGATCCGGCCGGGCCTTTTCGGGTCTCGTGGTTGACGAGCCGTTCTGGGCGTGGTTTACTAATCTCGTTCCGCTCGACAGCCACAGGAGGTACACCCGATGTCCGAGATCACCGCCACCACCGCCAAGGCCCGCTACATCGACACCGCCGAGGTGGCGAAGATGATGCGCCCACAGCTTCGGCGCACCTTCCCCGGCGTGAAGTTCTCGGTACGAATTTCCCGCTACTCCGGCGGCAGCTCGATCGACATCCGCTGGACCGACGGCCCCACCGTCAAGCAGGTCGAAGCCGTCACCCACGCGTTCCAGAGTGCCCGCTTCGACGGCATGATCGACCTCCAGTACTCGGCCAACTCGTGGTACTGCGCCACCCACGGCGCCCGTGTCGCGGAGACCTACGGGCACGGCATGGGCGACGACGGCCCCGTGGAATCCCGCTGCTGCGCCGCCGCCGAGCTAGTCCACTTCGGGTCCGGCTACATCCACGAGGTCCGCGAGCTGTCCGACGGCTTCCGCTCCGTGCTTGCCGTTCAGGTCCGCCACGAGTCCGGGATGGACAAGGACGCCCCCATGGACGAGCGCCTCCCGGAGGGCTCCCTGTACCAGCTCTACCCGTACGACACCGTCCGCGACGGCGTCTACCGCCTGTCGGTCAAGACCGAACACCTGCCATACGGCTCGACCAAGACCACTCCCTGACTCCCCGGCCGGGCTCGGAACCGCCGGGCCCGGCAACCCCCTGGAGGAACTCGTGAAGATCGCTCACATCGTCGGCGGCGTGGTGCTCGGCGCCGCGCTCGTCATAAACGCTTGCGCCACCGACGGCCCATCCGACGACAGCGACACCTACGACACCAGCTCGAGCTATGGCGCTGAGGACTGCGACGCCGACGACATCGCCGAGATGGACGAGGACTGCGGCTACTGGAACTCCACCGGCGTGTTCGTCTACTGGTACTGGGTCGGCCCCTACGGCGGCTACCGCCCCGCCGGGTTCGCCCCGTCCTACCCGCCGGGCTCGCACCGCACCCGTCCCGCGAACGCGAAGCCGACGACGAAACCGAGCACACAGGCTCGTCCCCGGGGGGCGCCGACCGCGAGCGTCCCGAGGCAGGCGCCGCCGACGGTGCGGTGCCAGGGCATCCTGCTCCAGGCCGCCCCGCCGCCGTCGAAGCCTCCGGCGCCGCGTCCCCCGGCTCCCCGCCCGCCCGCGCCGCCCCGGGTTCCGACGCCGAAGGCGCCCACCGCGAAGGCCCCGACGTCGAAGGCGCCCGCACCGACCAAGGCGCCCGCACCGACGAAGCCGTGCTGACTCACCGGTGAGCCCGTCCGAGTCCCACAGTCCCGAAAGGACAGCCAACGTGACCAGCAGCGAACCGAAGATCACCACCGAGATCATCGGCCCCGAAGAGGCCCAGGACATCCTCGACAACCACAACGCCCGCAACCGCAGTCTCTCGATGAAGACTGTCCAGCAGTACGCCCGCGCCATGAAGCTCGGGGCCTTCCCGTTCATCGCCGACCCCATCCGGTTCGACCGCAACGGCAACCTGCTCGACGGCCAGCACCGGCTCGCCGCCGTGGTGATGTCGGAGTGCCCGCAGACCTTCGTCATCGCGCGCAACCTGGACCGCGACTGGCAGAAGTACATGGACTCCGGCCGCAAGCGCAGCGTGGCCGACCAGCTCCGGATCGAGGGTATGCCGAGACCGACAGTGGCCGCGAGCATCGCCCGATTCGTCATGCACTGGCAGAACGGGGACGTGCCAGGCCTCAACATCAAGTTCTCCACGGCCGAGGTCGTCGACTTCGTGGAGAACAACCTGGACCGGATCGAAGCGGCCTCAACCCACGCGCAGAACCTGTACCGAGCCACGCGTACGTCGCAGGCCATCTCCGGCGCGGCCTACTACACGGCCCGCGAGGTGGCCGACGTCGCGCTGGCCGACGAGTTCATGAACCAGCTGGTATCCGGCGCCGGGCTCGCCACGGACTCGCCGATCCTGATGCTGCGCAACAAGCTCATCTACATGTCCTCCGGCGGACGGAAAGTCGACCGGCCCGAGCTGGCCTACTTCTACGCGCGGGCCTGGAACGGCTGGCGCCGCAACGAAAAGCTGAGCAAGCTTCAGCTGCCGGTCGGCGGCACGCTGAATGCCGCGCACCTGCGGATGCACCCGTGAACCCCTACCAGCACTCCAAGCGCGGGGCCGACACGTTCGGCCTCGTGCTGGAGCGCCGCGTCCGCGTCCACGAACAGCAGGACGGCACCATCTCGCCGTTCAACCGCCGGTGGCAGCTCACCGGCGGCCGGATCGGCTGGCACGACGCGTTCCGCCAGTACGCCAACCTGTACCTCGACGCGGGCCTGATCGCGTACACGAACGAGCTGCGGGTAGGCGACTGGGCACAGGTCTACACCACCGACGCCGGACGGCACCTGATCGCACGCTGGCGCAACCAGCCGTTCGAGGTGATCGAGACAGCCGACATCGCGGGCCTGATCGACCGGGCGGCGGGCACACTGTCGGCCGCCTACGTCGAAGAGTCAGGCCTGCTGGAGGACCAGGTGGACCGGTACACCGGCTACCTGCGTCCGCATGCCGAGCGCGTGGTGCGGGAGCTGCTGGGATGACCGACTTCTTCGACGAGCCACGCGAAACCCCCCGGTATCAGGGGGTCTCGCGCCCGGTGTCCAAGACCGACCCTCGTGCGATGGAGATGGCGAAGGCTCACGCCATCCTGGCCGCACACCTGAAGTGGGCGAACTCGCCGGACCGCGAGCACTGGGCGCCGGATGTCGTCACGGTCGAGTTCGTAGAGCACCACGTGGACTTCTTCATTCGGAACAAGGGGGCGATGGTGGCGCGGATGACGGTGCGCCCGGTGCTGCCCTTGCCGGAGGAGACGTGAGCGAGACCCAGCACACGGTGACCGCGCGGAAGTCCTACCCGTGCGACTCCTACCGGTGCGGCGGGACGATCAAGCCGGGGGAGGAGTACGTGCGCGCGGTCGCCTTCCCCGGCTCGGATCACTGCTACGGGACGCGGCCGGTGATGGTGCGCGGATGCCTGCGCTGCTCGGCCTCGATCATCGGTACCGAGTTCGCGCCCCGGATGCGGCGCCGGAGGAAGCGGTGAGCGGGGTGGCGCCGGTCGGCGACCTCCTGGTGAACCCGATCTCGGTGCGTCGCGCGCGGCGGCCGATCTGGGATGAGGGGCGGAACACCTGGCTGTGGGAGTGCCGCCTGTGTGGGCATCGGGCCTACCACCGGTCGAACCGGTACAGCGACCGTTACCGCGCCCAGCTGGGCAAGCCGCCGGACATCTCGGCTCGTGAGCGGGCCATCGCGGGTGGGACGCGGCACCTGCATCGCAAGCACACGCCGTGCACGTGCTGCGCCGCTGGCAGCCATTCCCGATTCACGAATGCGGAAGGCGATTCACGAATCACGAACCTGGAAGGCAATTCATGATCGACAAGAACCGAGCCGAAGCGGTACGCAAGTCCGAAGAGGACGGCACGATCCACGACGGCTACACAGAAACCTGGCGCATGGGCGAAGGGGTCGAGGTCACGCTAATCACCGAACGCGGGCCCGGAAACCTGATCAAAATCGGTC
>DASQUF010000029.1:0-34040 GCA_035641435.1 Propionibacteriaceae bacterium
GGCTAGCTCAGGCTGCCGCTGACCAGCGCGTCGTCCTCCACCGGCCGGCCCGAGTCGACGAGGGCCTGCAGCGCGTCGCCGTCGTCCCACATGTTCACGTTGAGCGCCGCCGCCACCGCACCCTCGCGCAGCCAGAACGCGATGAACTCGCGCGACGCGAGATCGCCGCGCACCACCAGCCGGTCCCGGTCCGGGTCGGCGAGCCCGCGGTACTCGCAGCCCAGGTCGTACTGGTCGGAGAAGAAGAACGGCCGCTTCTCGTACGCCGCCGCGGCGCCCAGCAGGTTCCCGGCCACGTGCTCACCCTGGTCCTTGGCGTTGGCCCAGTGCTCGACCCGGACCCGCCGCCCGTACGCCGGGTGGTCCTGGGCGGCGATGTCCCCGGCCGCGTAGATGTCCGGGTCGGATGTGCGCAGGGTGGCGTCCACCGCGACGCCGCCCTCCGCGAGCTCCAGACCGGCCGCGTCGGCCAGCGCCACGTTGGGCGCCACTCCGACACCCACCACCACGGTGTCCGCGGGGATCGAGACGCCGTCCGGCAGCCGGACGCTGGTCACCCGGCCGCCTTCGCCGTCGAAGCCGACTACGGACGTACCCAGCCGGAGGTCCACCCCGTGCTCGCGATGCAGGGCGGCGAAACTGGCGCCCACCTGCTCGCCGACCACCTTCAGCAGTGGCTGGGTCAGCGGCTCGACCACCGTCACCGACGCGCCCCGATGGCGGGCCGCGGCCGCCGACTCGCAACCGATCCAGCCCGCGCCGAGCACCACGATGTCGGCACCAGCGGTGAACCGCTCCCGCAGCCCCAGTGAGTCACCCAACGTGCGCAGCGTGAACACGCCGTCCAGGTCGGCCCCTGGGACATCGAGCCGCCGCGGTGTCGACCCGGTCGCCATCAGCAGCTTGTCGTAGCCGTGCTCGGTGCCACCGGCCACCACGACGTGCCGAGCCGGGTCGATCCGGGTGACGGTCGTGCCGCGCAGCAGCTCGATCTGGTGGTCGGCGTAGTAGGCCTCGTCGCGGACCCAGTCCGGCTCGTCCGCGTTGCCGATCAGCACCGCCTTGGACAGCGGCGGCCGCTCGTACGGCGGCTCGGCTTCATCCCCGATCAGGGTCAGCTCCCCCCCGTACCCGAGCTCACGCAGGGTGACCGCGGCGGAGGCGCCGGCGAGGGAGGCGCCGACGATGACGATGCGAGCAGGATGGGCGGCTTCGACCATGGCCCCATCGTGCCCGATCGACGTAAGTTTGGACCAACACCTTCGGCGGGCGGGCAAGGGAGGCGCAGGCATGGTCGATCTCCGCTCGGTGCAGGCTCAGAGTCGACGCCTGGGCTTGGAATGGGAGCCGGGAGAGACCGCCAACTCAAGCCTGAGCCGGCTGGCGGCGCGAGCGCGTACGGGTGCGATTCCGCCGGGCGGGAAGCGGGTGCTGAACGCGCGGGTGCGGGCCGCCGCCCGGGCCGATCACGATGGCGCCCGCGCCGCCGCGGCCGCGCTGCCGCCGGTGGTCGACTGGCGCAAGAACGGCGGCAACTTCGTCACTCCGGTCAAGGACCAGGCATTCTGCGGTTCCTGTGTCGCGTTCGGCACCATCGCCGTGCTGGAGTCCATGGTGCGGATCGCCGGCCAGGCCCCCTCTCTTCACGTCGACCTGTCCGAGGCCCATCTCTACTTCTGCTACGGGCCCGACCGCGGTGCGCTGCCGTGCCCGGACGGCGGCTGGTGGCCGGACGACTCGTTTGCCTGCCTGAATACCGGCGTGGTCGACGAGATCGGATTCCCCTACACCGATGAGGACCAGCCGTGCCGGCTCGGGCCCGACGCGACGAACCGGCGGACCACGGTCGGCAACGTCGTCGTGCTCGACAAGGTGAGCGAGATGAAGCGGCATCTGGCCACGGTCGGCCCGCTGGCGGCCTGCTTCACGACGTACGAGGACTTTACGTTCTTCTACCGTGGCGGGGTCTATCGCTACAACGAGGAGACGTCCGGGGAGTACGTCGGCGGGCACTGCGTGGCGATCATCGGCTACGACGACGCCCAGCGATGCTGGATCGCCAAGAACTCCTGGGGCACCGAGTGGGGCGCCGCCGGGTTCTTCCGGATCGGCTACGGCGAGGTCGGCATCGACGCGAGCATGTGGGGCATCACCGGGACGGTGAAGTCGCCGCTGCTCAGCAGTCTGCACGTCGTCGGGGCCCAGGCGAGCACGGTCCGGCACACCACGCGTACGCCGAAGCCGGCCTGGACGGCGTCCACGACGGTCGACACCCCACCGGCGGCCGGGCCCTTCCGCAAGGTCAGCACGGCGGGTGCCGGGGCGGCGCTGCACGTGGTAGGGCTGGCCGACAACGGCGGCGAGACGAACCTCTGGCACACCCTGCGCAGGGCGTCGGGGCAGTGGCAGGCCGCGTTCGGCAACATCCCTGACGCCGGCGCGAACCGGACCTTCTCCGCGGTGACGTGCGCGGCGATCGGGGCCAGCCTGCACGTGCTCGGCGTGGATCACGGGGTGCTGCGGCACACCATCCGCACCGCGTCCGGCTGGCGGCCCAACTTCACGCCGCTCAAGATCCCGACCGGGGAGGGGACGCTGACGGCGGTTGGCGCGGCCGGGGTGGAGGGCGCCCTGCATCTTGTCGCGGTCATCGGCGGCGCTCTCTGGCACCGGAGGCGCAGCACGTCGGGCACCTGGTCCGGCTGGACCAAGATCACCACCCCGTCGACGGCCGGGTCCTTCAGCACGGTCAGCTGCGCCGGCTTCAGCGAGCTCCTCCACGTTGTCGGCGTGGGCGCGAAGGGCGAGTCGAGCAACCTGTGGCACACCATCCGCAGGCCCAACGGCTCCCCGCAGACCGCGGTGGCCAACATCCGCGACGCCGGCCAGGACCGCACCTTCAGCACCGCCAGCTGCGCGATCGTGGGGCAGGACCTCCACGTGCTCGGAGTGGTCGGGGGCGACATCTGGCACACCGTCCGCACCGCTGCTCGGCGCTGGAAGGCGACGTGGGGTACGCCGCCGGGGCAGGACGCGATGGCCGGGTTCGTCGCCGTGGCCGGAGCGGCCGTGCGATGACCGGATCACCGCCCCTGCGGGGGGACCATGACCTCGACCTCAGCCTGGCGGTGGGCGAGAGCCGCGAGCTGCCCCTGGCCAGCCTGGGCACGGCGGGCTTCGTCTGGACCGCCGAGCTGGAGGGGGACGACGGCGTTCTGCGGGTGACTCGCCGGCGGGCGGCCCCGGACCAGAAGAGCCCGCCCGGACGCAGCACGCCCGAGCTGCTGAAGATCGTCGCCGACGCCCCCGGTCGCGCGGTGATCCGGCTGCAGCAAGCCCGTCCCTGGGAGTCGGGCAAGAAGCCGCGGGCCTCGTTCGCGATCAACGTCCAGATCTCCCCAGCGACCTAGGCTCCGGCCCAGCGACTCGGCCTCGCCCGGCCGCAGTTTCCCGGGTATACCCGGGAAACCGGCACTGTGCCCACGAAACTTGCTAGGTAAGGCGCCAGGTTCCCGGGTATACCCGGGAACCTGCGGCGACTCAGCGGTACTCCTGGATGGCGCCCTGATCATGACTCACCGGTGCGGCCGTCGACCAGCTCGCGCACGATGTCCAGGTGGCCGGCGTGCCGGGCGTACTCCTGCACCAGGTGCAGCAGAACCCGCTCCAACGTGGCCGGCGGTGCGCCGGACCAGCGGTCGCTCGACCGGCCGACCTCGTCGAGGTCGTGCGCCTCGACGATGTCCCGGGTGACCGCGGCCTGCTCGTATAGGGCGGCGACCAGGTCGGGCAGGCGTACGTCGTCCGCGACGTGCCAGCGGTCGTCCCGCCGATCACCCCACGGGTCGGCCATCGGCTGGCCGAGGAAGCCCCACACCAGCCAGCGGCGCTCGACGAAGATCAGGTGCTGTAGCAGCTCGAGCGGCGTCCAGCCCGAGGGCAGTCGGCTGGTCCGCAGCTCGGCGCCGTCGAGACCGTCCAGCTTGTCCAGCACCACCGACCGGAAGTAGTCCAGGTACGCCAGCAGCACCTCGGCGCGCGAGGTCCGGGACGCCGTGGGCTCGGGAAACGGCAGGCTCACCGGCTCAGGGTGTCAGAACGCGGCTTCGGGAAGATCCATCACGCCGAGGTCGGTGGCCTCGGCGATCGCCCGCTCGGCGGACAGCTTCGGCAGCACCGTACGCGCGAACCAGCGGGCCGAGGCGACCTTGCCCTCGTAGAAGGCCTTCTCGCTCGCCGGCAGCTCGGTGTTGAGCTTGTGCAGGGCGACCTCGGCGCCGCGCAGCAGCAGCCAGCCGCAGGTCACGTCGCCCAGGGCCATCAGCAGCCGGGTGGTGTTCAGCCCGACCTGGTAGATCTGCCGCGGGTCGCCGCCGGTCGCCGACGTGGTCAGGTCACCGACCATCAGGGCGACGATGGTGCCCACGTCGTCCAGGGCGGTCTGCAGCAGGGCCCGCTCCTCCTTGAGCTGTCCGTCGGCGTCCTCGCCGCGTCGGGTGGAGCCGCTCTGCGCCGCCAGCCAGGCCCCGATCTGCTCCGACAGGTCGCCCAGCGCCTGACCCTGGTCCCGCACGATCTTGCGGAAGAACAGGTCCTGGCCCTGGATGGCCGTGGTCCCTTCGTACAGGGTGTCGATCTTGGCGTCGCGGACGTACTGCTCGATGGGGTAGTCGGTCAGGTAGCCCGAGCCGCCGAAGGTCTGCAGCGACTCGGTGCCCAGCAGCACCCACGAGCGCTCGGAGCCGTAGCCCTTGACGATCGGCAGCAGCAGGTCGTTGAGCCGGACGGCGGCCGCGTCCGGCACGCCGGTCGCCCGGGCGATGTCCACCCGGTCCTGGATGCTGGCGGTGAACAGGATGAGTGCCCGCAGCCCCTCGGCGAACGACTTCTGGGTCATCAGGGACCGGCGGACGTCGGGGTGGTGGGTGATGGTCACCCGCGGTGCGGTCTTGTCGGCGGCCTGGGTGAGGTCCGCGCCCTGGACGCGGGTCTTGGCGTACTCCAGCGCGTTGAGGTAGCCCGTCGACAGGGTGGCGATCGCCTTGGTGCCGACCAGCATCCGGGCGTGCTCGATGATCTTGAACATCTGGGCGATGCCCTCGTGCACCTCGCCGAGCAGCCAGCCGACAGCCGGCGTACCGTCGCCGAAAGTCATCTCGCAGGTGGTCGAGGCTTTGATGCCCATCTTGTGCTCGAGGTTGGTGGCGTACACGCCGTTGCGCTCGCCGGTCAGCTTCCCGGTCTCGAGGTCGAAGTGGTACTTCGGCACGACGAACAGGCTCAGTCCCTTGGTTCCCGGCCCACCGGCTCCTTCGACGCCAACGGGCCGTGCCAGCACGAGGTGGATGATGTTCTCGCTCAGGTCGTGCTCACCGGCGGTGATGAAGCGCTTGACGCCTTCGATGTGCCAGGTCCCGTCCGGCTGGGGGACTGCCTTGGTCCGCCCGGCCCCGACATCGGAGCCCGCGTCCGGCTCGGTCAGCACCATCGACGCGTTCCACTGGCGCTCGATCATGAACTGAGCGATCTTCTTGTCCCGTTCGGTGCCGTACGCCCACAGTACGTAGGCGAACTTCGGGCCGGCGCTGTAGAGGCAGACCGCCGGGTTGGCGCCGAAGTTGAGCTCGCTGACCGCCCACTGCACCGAGTGCGGGGTGACCTGGCCGCCCAGCTCCGCGGGCAGCTCGAGGGCCCAGGCGCCGGAGTCCATCAGCGTCTTGAACGAGGTCTTGAACGCCTCGGGCAGCGTTACCGTGTGGGTCTGCGGGTCGAAGACCGGCGGCTCGTGCTCGCCGATGGCGAAGGTCTCCGCCAGCTTCGTCCGGGCCAGGTGGTCGGCCTCTCGCAGAATGGCCGAGACGGTGTCGCGGTCGAGGTCCGCGTACGGCTCCCGGCCCAGGATGGACTCCCGGTCGAGTACCTCGAACAGGTTGAACTCGATGTCGCGCACGTTGGAGCGGTAGTGCGTCACGAAACCCTCTCCCCACTAAGTTACTGGCCAGTAACTAATAGTATGCTACTCACGGGTAACTACCGGCAACGGTGCCCCGCCCATTGAGTCCGATCCGATACCCGTTGTGGTCGGCGAGTCAGGTCTCCCGGGTGCCGATGCTGATCTTCAGCTGGGTGGCCAGGTGCGGGGCCAGCTCGGTCAGCTGCTCCTCGGTGATCCAGCTGCCGGCCAGGCCCGCCACGCCGGTGATAGCCCGGAAGTCGGCACCGCGCAGGTCGACGTCGGTCAGCCGCGAGCCGGACAGGGTGAGGGTCTCGATCCGGCAGCGGTCCAGGGCGAGCCGGGTCACCCGGGCCGAGGAGAGGTCCAGCTCGCCGAACGTGCAGTCGGCGAACCGTAGGTCCTGCCACTGCGCCGACCGGGCGTTCAGATAGCCGATCTTGCACTCGGACATGCTGACCGATCGCCAGCTCGTGTCGTAGACCTCCGCCGAGCCGATCCGGCCGCCGGTCAGGTCGACCCGCCGCCAGGTGCTGCGCGGGGCGACCAGCTCGGGGACGTCGAGGCCGGCCATCGTCACCTCGTTCAGATGGGTGCCGCGGAGTAACGTGCCGTCGAGGTTCACCCGCCGGAAGGCGCAGCCGGTGAAGGTCCAGAACTCCCGGTCAGCCCCGCTCCAGTCCAGGTCGTCGTACCGCTGACGTTCGCGGACGTCGCCGGTGTCCTCCGGCTCCGTCAGCTCCGGCAGTTCGACGGGTTCGAGCCGCGGCGGCTCCGGTCCGGTTCGCTCGGCCACGGAACTACTGTGGCGTAACAGAAGCAGGACGGGGCCAGGAGGTGCCGATGCGGCGCAGGGCGAACGAGATCGAGACCGGGGCCGAGAGCCTCGAGGTTCACGACGCCAAGGATGCGGCCGCCGGCCTGACCGGGGTCGCGGTGGCCCTCAAGCGGAGCGTCGAGCGGATGGGGCCGGCCCGCAGTGCCCGGACCCTGCTGAGGCTGAACCAGGCCGAGGGTTTCGACTGCATGAGCTGCGCCTGGCCGGACCCCGACGTGGGGCATCGGCACACCGCCGAGTTCTGCGAGAACGGCGCCAAGGCGGTCGCCGAGGAGGCGACCAGAGCGCGGGCCACGCCGGAGTTCTTCGCCCGGCACAGCATCGCCGAGCTCGACGCCCAGTCCGAGCACTGGCTCGGCCAGCAGGGCCGGCTCACGCACCCGATGGTCAAGCGGCCGGGCGGCACCCACTACGAACCGGTCGGCTGGGACGAGGCGTACGCGCTGGTCGCCCGCCACCTCAACGCGCTGGACTCGCCGGACGAGGCGATCTTCTACACCTCCGGCCGCACCTCCAACGAGGCGGCGTTCGCGTACCAGCTCTTCGTCCGCGCCTACGGCACCAACAACCTGCCGGACTGCTCGAACATGTGCCACGAGTCGACCAGCATGGCGCTGGCCGAGACCATCGGCATCGGCAAGGCCAGCGTGACCTTGGACGACGTGCACAACGCCCGGCTGCTGGTGATCGCCGGGCAGAACCCAGGCACCAACCATCCGCGGATGCTGTCCGCCCTCGAGGTTGCTAAGCGCCGCGGCGCGACGATCATCGCGATCAACCCGCTCCGTGAGGCCGGACTGGTCAACTTCCGCAACCCGCAGAAGCCACGCGGCATCGTCGGTGCGGGCACCGACCTGGCCGACGTGCACCTGCCGGTCAAGATCAACGGCGACCTGGCGTTGTTCCAGGCCTTCGGGGCGCTGCTGCTCGACTGGGGTGCGGTCGACGAGGCCTTCGTCCGCACCTACACCCACGGGTTCGACGCCTGGCGCGACCACCTTCGCCAGCTCGACTGGGCCCAGGTGGAGGAGGTCACCGGGCTGTCCCGCACCCAGATCACCGAGGCGGCCAGCTTCCTCCGCGACTCCGACCGCACCGTGTTCTGCTGGGCGATGGGGCTGACCCAGCATCACAACGCCGTGGCCACCATCGCCGAGATCGTCAACCTCGCTCTGGCCCAGGGCAATCTCGGCAAGCCCGGCGCCGGACTGCTGCCGGTCCGTGGGCACTCCAACGTGCAGGGCGACCGGACCATGGGCATCTGGGAGCGCCCGCCGCGGCACTTCCTCGATCGGTTGCAGGCCGAGTTCGGTTTCGACCCGCCGCGGGAGCACGGCCACGACACGGTCGACGCCATCCGGGCGTTGCGGGACGGAGAAGCGCAGGTCTTTCTCGGGCTGGGCGGCAACTTCGTCCAGGCCGCGCCGGACACCGAGGTGACTCACGCCGCGCTGCGCCGGGCCGCGCTGACTGTCCAGGTCTCGACCAAGATCAACCGGTCGCACCTGGTCACCGGGGACACCGCGCTGATCCTGCCCACCCTGGGCCGCACCGAGCGCGACGTCCAGGCCAGCGGCGAACAGTTCGTCTCCGTGGAGGACTCGACCTGTTCGGTGCACGCCTCTCGGGGACCGCTGGCTCCGGCGAGTGACCACCTGCGGTCCGAGGTCGCCATCGTCACCGGCCTGGCCGAGGCCACCCTGGGCGACCGCTACGGCATCGACTGGCGGGCCATGCGGGACGACTACCGGGTGATCCGCCGTCACATCGCCCGGGTGGTGCCCGGCTGCGAGAGCTACGAGGTGAGCGTGGACCGGCCCGGCGGCTTCGTGTTGCCGCATCCGCCGCGCGACTCGCGCACCTTCCCCACCCGGTCCGGCCTCGCCGAGTTCACCACCTCGCCGATCGAGACCCTGGACGTCCCGCCCGGCCACCTGGTGCTGCAGACCCTGCGCAGCCACGACCAGTTCAACACCACGATCTACGGGCTGAGCGACCGCTACCGCGGCATCGAGGGCGGCCGGCGGGTGGTCTTCGTCCATCCCGATGACCTGAAGGATTTGGGGTACGCGTCCGGCGAGACCGTCGACCTGGTCACCCACTGGCCGGGGGACGACCGGCGGCGTACGGCGGTGGGCTTCCGGATCGTGTCCTACCAGACCCCGCGCGGCTGCGCCGCGGCCTACTATCCGGAGACCAACCCACTGGTGCCCCTGGACTCCACTGCCGTCGGCAGCAACACCCCCACCTCCAAGTCGGTGGTGATCCGGCTGGAGCGGCCCGCAACCGGCAGTGCCGGAGGCACCAACGGGCAGGACTCGGTGGGCGCGGACGAGGGTCACAAGAGCCGCCCGGAACCCACCCACCTCTCGTAGTCGATAGCGTCGTCGTCATGACCGACAACGCTGCCCGCGACCTGCTGATCGACTCCTTCACCCGGATCCGTGAGCTCGTCGTCGACCTGACCGACGGGCTCAGCGAGGAGGACTCGACCTACCGCCCGGCTCCCGCGGCCAACACCCCCGGCTGGCTGCTCTGGCACCTGACCCGGGTCCAGGACGACCACATCGCCGGGCTGGCCGGGGTGCAGCAGGCGTGGCCAGGGTGGCGCGACAGGTTCAGCTTGCCGTTCAGTGACTGGGCCACGGGTAATGGCCAGTCCCCCGATGAGGTCGCCGCCGTCCGGGTGTCCGGCGACCTGCTGGCCGGCTACCACGCGGACGTCCACGCCTTGACCCTCGACTACCTGCGGCCGATCACCGCCGACGAGCTGGCCCGGGTGGTCGACACCCACTGGGATCCGCCGGTCACGGCCGCGGTCCGGTTGGTCAGCGTCCTCGGCGACGTCCTGCAGCACCTGGGCCAGGCGGCGTACGTCCAGGGTCTGGCCAAGCGCACGCGATGACGGGTCAGCACCTCTTCTACGGCGACCTGGCCCCGTGGTGGCCGCTGATCTCGGCACCGGAGGAGTACACCGAGGAGGCCGCGTTCGCCGCCTCGCTGCTGCGCACCACCACCTCAGCGTCGCCCGGCGAGCGCCCCACCGTGCTCGAGCTGGGCAGCGGGGGCGGCAACAACGCCTTCCATCTCAAGAGCGAGTTCGACCTCACCCTGGTCGACCTGTCGCCGGAGATGGTTGCGGTGTCGCAGCGCCTCAACCCGGAGTGCGCGCACCACGTCGGGGACATGCGTACGGTCCGCCTGGAGCGTGAGTTCGACGCCGTCTTCGTGCACGACGCGATCGAGTACATGACCACCGAGGACGACCTGCGCCAGGCGGTGGAGACCGCGTACGCGCACTGCCGTCCCGGCGGGGTCGCCGTCCTGGTCCCGGACGACATCGTCGAGAACTTCGCGGCGACCACCGACTGCGGTGGGCAGGACGGGCCGGACGGCCGGGGCGTCCGCTACCTGTCCTGGACCACCGACCCCGACCCCACCGACTCGACATCGACCACCGAGTACGCCTTCCTGATCCGCCAGCCCGACGGCACGGTCGAGGTGGCGCAGGACACCCACGTGCTCGGTCTGTTCTCCCGCGACCTCTGGATCGGGGTGATGTCCGACGCCGGCTTCTCCGCCCGGAGTGTCGCCGAGATCACCAGCGAGGATCACCGGCCGCGGGAGTTCTTCGTCGGCATCCGCCCGGCGTGACACGATTTCCCCCATGACCGCCGTCTGGGTGCTGAACGGCCCCAACCTCAACCTGCTCGGCGTCCGCGAGCCGGAGACCTACGGCACCGCGAGCCTGGCCGATGTGGAGAAGGCCTGCCGGGCCGTCACCGACGAGCTGGGCTGGGATCTGGACTTCCGGCAGACCAACTCCGAGGGCGAGCTGGTCGACTGGGTGCAGCAGGCCGGCGCCGCCCAGCGGGCCGGCCAGCTGGCCGGGGTGGTGCTCAACGCCGGCGCGTACACCCACACCAGCATCGCCCTGGCCGACGCCATCGCCGGCGGCGGGGTCCGGGTGATCGAGGTGCACATCAGCAACGTGCACGCCCGCGAGCCGTTCCGGCACCACTCCTACGTGTCCGCTCAGGCGGCCGGCATCATCGTCGGCCTCGGGGTGGCCGGATATCCGCTGGCCATTCAGGCCCTTGCAGCGCTGACGGGCTAGGCGGCGAGCGTCGGGAAGGCCGGGAGCGGCGCCGTCTGGACGACGAACGAGCGAACGCGCTTTATTGTTCGCGAATGAGGAGGAAGACGGTGGCTGGAGCGAACGGCCGGGCGCGAGCCGCCAGACCAAACTAGAGCGCCGCCACCCACAGGTGGGTGCCGGCGCCGTCGCCGATCGCCGCGTACAGGCGGTTGCCGAGAACTGTGGCGTCCTGCACGGTGCCGTCGGGAGCGGCGATGGTGGTCCAGGCGCGCTCGTCGCGCAACTGCAGCGTGGTCTTGCCGCTGGTGCTCGACAGCACTCCGGGCCGGCCCTGGACGACGATCGCCCGCGGCCCCGGCCCGTTGACGTCGACCGGCTGTCCGGGCAGCGCAGCCTCTCGGGTTGCGGTGCCGTCGTCCGCCAGCCGCCAAAGGGCGACCTGGCCGTCGACGTGCCCGGCGACCCAGCAGGCTTCGGCGCAGGCGACCGACAGGGCCTCGCTGGTGTGGCCGGGGTCGGGCAGCCGGACCAGCTGCCAGGTCCCGTCTGGACCTGACCGGGTCCACAGCGCCGCGCTCTGCTGCACCCCGTTCGGGAAGGTGATCACGGAGCCGCTGATGATCAGAGTCGAGCCGTGGGCGGCCGCTGCCCGGGGAGCGACCTGCACCTCCCGGGTGTTGGCCAGCGCACTTCCGGTCGACTTCTGGCGTTTCCAGAGCCTGCCGTCGAGCAGCCAGACCGCCGTGTCCAGCCCGGTCCCGTCGGGGGAGGACCAGCTGCCGGCGATGGCCGGGCCATCGCTGGTCAGGACCACGTCGAGCAGGCCGCCGGCCCCCCAGCCGCCGAAGGTGTAGGAGCTCTGCGGGTACTCGACCAGGCCGTCGGTGGTCGAGCCGTGCCAGGTGGTCCAGCGGAAGTTGGAGTGGGCGCCGCCGTGGGCCCTGCCGAGGGCGTACACGGCTGACCCATCGGTGGCGAGCGAGGCCAGGTCGGCGATCTTGGCGTACGGGCTGTTCGGCTTCAGGGCCAGCGGCGTGACGGTGCCGTCGGCGGCGACGTTGGCCAGCCCGGGATGCTCACCGCCGGTGGTGCTGCGCCCGCCGACCAGCACGGTGTCGCCGGCGACGGCCAGCGACGAGGGGTTCAGTCCGTCGGGCAGCGCCACCGCCGACCATTCCAGGGTGCGGCTCACGGCGGTCGGCTCCGGGGTCACGGTGCAGGCGGTCGACACCAGCAGGGCGACCAAGGCCATGATCATCCGGACACGCCGCGCCATCTCGGCTGCGAGTTTAGACTCCGCCACTTTGGGCCCTGGTGTGCAAGAGTTGCTCAAGCGCACGCACGATGTCGGGAGTCTGTGATGCTCGCTCCTCTCCTGGTCACCGAGGATCCGTACGCGGCTGCGTCGGTCTTCAGCCAGGCGGGCTGGAAGTTCGAGTACGAGACGGCCCGCAGCGGCGTCCTGCCTCGGGCCTGTGTGTCCCTGGCGATGGCGCGGGTGATCCTGGTGACCGCGACATCTCGACCCGTCGACGCCCTGCCGCGGGGGCTCGGCGTGGAGCTTCAGCTGCATGTGCCGCCGCACGAGCTGAGCGGGCTGTTCCTGCTGCACCGGGCCACCGGGGTCGCGGTCACCGACCTCCGCCGGGTGCCGTCGGGAGAGCGCGGGTTCTCGGCCGAGATCGTCGGCTACCGGTTCCTGATCGTCGGCGGCGAGCCGGACCCCGACCTCGCGCTGATCGCCACCGACCCGCGGATCGCCGCGCTGGCGGATGGGCTGCGGCAGCGCGACGGCCTGGGGAGCCTCACCGATACCGGGCTGCGCCTGGCTGAGAGCTCGGGCGAGAGCGTCCGCCGACTGCGGCGGGCCCTGGGCAGCGGGCTGGACCGGCAGAGCTCGGCCGAGGTCGGCGACCAGCTGGCCGAGGTGATGATCGCGGCCGCCATCCTGGCCCGCCAGCTCGGCGTCGACCTCGACCGGGCCATCGAGGATCGGCTGGGCAGCCCCACCCGGCGTGGCCGCCGCCGCTAAGGCCCAACCGTACGTCCCCATACCGCTCGGAGGACTCGCCAGCCTGGTCGGAGGGACATCCACTGTCCGAGGCGGCGAACCAGCTGGTCGGGAGCATGGTGCGCAAGGTCGGCGGCTTCACCTTCCAGGAGCTCAACCTCACCATCGACGACATCAAGTCGGGCTTGGAGCGCGGCGCGGACCTGTCCTACCACTTCGTCAACCGGCCCGCCTACCACCACGCCCTGGCGACTGGGGACACCGAGTTCGTCCGGCTGACCCTCAACCTGGCCCGGGACATGGGGTGGAACCGGTCTCGCTCGTCCATGCCCTGCAGAACCACGACGAGATGACCTACGAGCTCGTCCATCGCGGCTGAGTGCGTCGACCGCGCACGGCCGCTCGCGACCGCGCGTGACGGGTCGTCTCGACGCGTTTCGTCCTGGAGTCAGGCAACGAAACCGCTGGTCCGGTGCACTAACCTGGCTGGCGTTTGCACGCCACCGTTGCGAGCAGGAGATCAATGAGCGACGACATCGACGCCGACCGCGACGCCGTCCCGGGGGCCCATCACGAGGCCAGTGAGATCAGCTACGACGAGCAGTTCTACCCCGCCCGGCCGAAGCGGCTACGGCCGCGGGCCCGGCTGCGGCTGTTCCCGCGGCTGATCGGTGGACGCAACGGGCGCTCGTACGGGGGCAACGCGGAGTACGTGAAGTGGCTGACCGAGCAGTCGATGCTGGCCGACGCCCAAGAGTTCGCCACGCACTTCTCCGGCAAGGGCAGCATGTGGCAGAACCCCTTCGCGAATCCCGATCCGCGGGCGGCGGTGGAGAAGGCCTCGGTCTGGTTCACCGCGTATCCGATCTCCATGATCACCAAGCCGGGCACCACCTTCCTGGGCACTTTGGGCGATGAGGGGCTGTGGTCGGCGTTCGAGCAGATCGGCATCGACGGCGTCCACACCGGCCCGGTGAAGAAGGCCGGCGGCATTCTCGGCTGGGAGCCCACGCCCAGCGTGGACGGCCACTTCGACCGGATCAGCACCTCGATCGACGACGCGTTCGGCACCGAGGAGCAGTTCCGGACCATGTGCGAGGTGGCGGCAAGCCACCTGGGTCTGGTGCTGGACGACATCGTGCCCGGCCACACCGGTAAGGGCGCGGACTTCCGGCTGGCGGAGATGAAGATCGGCGACTACCCAGGCATTTACCACATGGTGGAGATCGACGAGAAGGACTGGCACCTGCTCCCGACAGTGAGCCGGGGCAAGGACTCGGTCAACCTGGACGCCGAGGCCGAAGACCAGCTGACCAAGCACGGCTACATCATCGGCCGGATGCAGCGGGTGATCTTCTACGAGGCCGGCGTCAAGGACACCAACTGGAGTGCCACCGCGCCGGTCGAGGGCCCGGACGGGGTCAAGCGCCGCTGGGTCTATCTGCACTACTTCAAGGAGGGCCAGCCCTCGATCAACTGGCTGGACCCGACCTTTGCGGGCATGCGGCTGGTGATCGGCGATGCCCTGCACTCCCTGGGCGATCTGGGTAGCGGGGCGCTCCGGCTGGACGCCAACGGCTTCCTCGGGGTGGAGAAGAGCTCGGAGGACTCGCCGGCCTGGTCGGAGGGACATCCACTGTCCGAGGCGGCCAACCAGCTGATCGCCAGCATGGTCCGCAAGGTCGGTGGCTTCACCTTCCAGGAGCTCAACCTCACCATCGACGACATCAAGTCCAGCTCCGAGCGGGGCGCGGACCTGTCGTACGACTTCATCACGCGGCCGGCGTACCACCACGCGATGGCGACTGGGGACACCGAGTTCGTCCGGCTGACCCTCAACCTGGCCCGAGACATGGGCGTCGAGCCGGTCGCGCTGGTCCATGCCCTGCAGAACCACGACGAGATGACCTACGAGCTCGTTCATTTCGAGACGCTGCATGCCGAGGACCGCTTCACCTTCCGCGGCCGCGAGATCAGCGGGCACGAGCTGGCGGTGGCCGTACGCACCGACCTGCTCGACCACCTGACCGGCCCGGAGCACCCATACAACCTGACCTTCACCCAGAACGGGATCGCCTCGACCACCGCGACGATCATCGCGGCCTCGCTGGACTTCCCCGACATCCGGAAGCTGACCGCCGAGCAGGTCGAGCAGATCAAGAATGCCCACCTGCTGCTGGCGATGTTCAACGCGCTGCAGCCGGGTGTGTTCGCCCTGTCCGGTTGGGACCTGGTCGGGGCGCTGACCCTGGACAAGAAGCAGGTGGGCTGGCTGCTCGGGGACGGCGACACCCGCTGGATCCATCGGTCCGCGTACGACCTGATGGACTTCCGGCCGGAGGCAGGAGAGTCGCAGTCCAAGATGCCCCGGGGCACCGCGCTCTACGGCCCGCTGCCCGACCAGCTGAAGGACCCGAGCTCCTTCGCCAGCCGGCTGAGCAAGATCCTGGCCGTTCGCAAGCGCTACGGCATCGCGAGCGCCAAGCAGGTTGACGTGCCTCAGGTGTCCAACAAGGCGATGCTGGTGATGGTGCACGAGCTGAGCGACGCCGAACAGGTCACCGTGCTCAACTTCTCGGCCCATCCGATCTGGGGCAGCGTGCTCTCCGAGCGGCTGGTCCCGGGGAGCGTGCTGGTGGACATGTTCACCGACGAGGAGGTCGGCCAGGTCGACGATCTGCACAGTTTTGCGATCAGCCTCGGTCCGCACGAGGGTCAGTCGCTGCTGGTGCTGTGTCCGGGCGACCGTCCGGTGGACGGCCATCACCACGAGGCCGGCCGGCCGAGCGTACGCGGCTGAGCGGTGGACCAGGCGGAGGTCGGCGACTCCGGGTGAACCTGGCGACCGGCCGCGTCGTCACCAACTGACGAAGGGCCGATTGTCGGGGGCGGGGCGCCGGACGCGGAAGGAGGTCGCTTGGGCGGCGGGCAGCGGGAAGCCGCGCTTCAGGAACTGCACGACCGGCACGCGGCCGAGTTGTGGCGGTTCGCGATGCGGCTGACCCGGGACCGCGAGCTGAGCGAGGACGTGGTCCAGGAGGTGCTGCTCAAGGCTTGGAAGGACCCGGGCCTGGGGCAGCGGGACGACGGTGCGGCGCGGGCCTGGCTGTTCACCGCGTCGCGCAACCTGATCATCGACCGTTGGCGGAGTGCCGCGTCGCGGCGCGAGCAGCGGACGGCGGAGCCGACGGACACCGCGGTCGGCGACGCGACCAGCGTCGTGCTGGACCGGTGGCTGATCGCCGATGCGCTCGGCGGGCTGTCCGCGGAGCACCGGACGGTGATCAGCGCGGCCTATTTCGAGGGGCGGTCCGTGGCTGACATCTCGGCCCGGCTGCACATTCCCGAAGGGACGGTGAAGTCGCGGCTCCACTACGGGCTGCGCACCTTGAAGTTGATCTTGCAGGAGAAAGGGGTGACCCGGCCGTGAACGGACCGTCCGACCGGTTCGCCACGTGGGACGCGGCGTACGTGCTCGGAGCACTGTCGCCGGTCGAGCGACGGGAGTACGAGGAGCACCTGGCCGGCTGCGCGGCCTGCCAGGCTGCGGTCGCCGAGCTTGCCGGTATGCCCGGCCTGCTGGCCCAGGTGCCCCCAGAGGACGCCGCTCTGCTGGCCGCTGCCCCGGTAGAGGTGCTCGACGACGGTCCGCCGCCAGACCTGCTGGCGAAGATCCGGGGGCGGTCCGATCGACGGTGGCGGCTTACCAGGACCGTCGTCGGGGCGGCGGCCGCCCTTCTACTCGTCCTCGCCGGGACCGCGTACGCAGTGGGGCTGTTGCCGTTCGGGTCGAGCGAGCCGCGACGGGTCGCGTTCGAGGCCGTCCAGCCGACGGGGCTGACCGCCGTGGCCGACGTGGTGCCGGTGGAGAATGGCACGAACATCGAGGTGCAGTGCGCCTACGGTGAGACGAACGAGCCCTGGCCGGGGGGCGGGTACGGTCACGCCGACTACACCATCTACGTCGTGGACCGGGCGGGCAACGCCACCGAGATCAAGAGATGGCCCGTCAAGCCCAACCGGACGATGACGCCCGATGGGCACACGACCCTCAGGGTCCGGCAGATCGAGGCAGTGGAGATCCGCTACGCGCCCCGGGACGAGCCGGTCCTGCGCGCCAACCTGCGCTGACGCCTCGTAGAGTCGCCCACCATGACGGGTGATCTGGGGGTGCCGGCCGAAGTGCTGGCCGCGGAGGGCGACCGGTTGCTGGACTTCGGGCGACACTTCCCGCACCCGGCGGGCGGCGCGGCCTGGCTGGACGAGGGAGGCCGGCCGGACCTGTTCCGACCGGTGTTCACCTGGATCACAGCCCGGATGACCCACGTCTACTGCCTCGGCCACCTGCTGGGCCGGCCCGGTGACGCAGACCTCGCGGCCGCTGGCCTGCGCGGTCTGCTCGGCCGGCTGCGGGACGAGGAGTCCGGCGGCTGGTTCACCTCGATAGACGCCGACGGCCGGACCCCGGACGAGAAGGCCTGCTACACCCACGCGTTCGTGGTGCTCGCCGCGTGCTCGGCGCGGATGGCCACGATCCCCGGGGCCGACGACCTGCTGGAGGAGGCGCTGGCCGTCTGGGAGGAGCGGTTCTTCGACGCCGACGCCGGCTTGTTCACCGACGCCTGGGACCGAAGGTTCACCCGCCTCGACCCGTACCGCGGGCTGAACAGCAACATGCACGCCGTCGAGGCGCTACTGGCCGCGGCCGACGCGACCGGGGACGAGTCGCTGCCCGAGCGCGCACTGAGCATCGCCCGCCGCGTGGTGCACGACTTCGCCGAGCCACACCGGTGGCGGATCCCGGAGCACTTCGACCGTAACTGGCGACCACAGCTGGAGCACAACGCGGACCGCCCCGACGACCCGTTCCAGCCGTACGGGGCCACGGTCGGCCACGGCCTGGAGTGGTCGCGGTTATTGCTACACCTCGAGGACGCGCTCGGCGACCGCGCTCCGGACTGGCTGGTCCCGGCGTCAGTTGCCCTGTTCGACCGCGCGGCGGCCGACGGCTGGGCCGTCGATGGGGCGGACGGCTTCGTCTACACCACCGACTGGACGGGGAAGCCGGTCGTCCGCGACCGGATGCACTGGGTGCTCGCCGAGGGCTTCTCCGCGGCCGCCGCGCTGCACCAGCGGACACGGCAGCCGCGCTTCGCCGACCACGCCCGGATCTGGTGGGCGTACGCGGAACGCCACCTGATCGACCGCGACCGCGGCTCCTGGCACCACCAGCTGGACGCCGACAACCGGGTCATCGGCACCGTCTGGCCCGGCAAGCCCGACCTCTACCACGCCTTCCAGGCGACGCTCATCCCCCGCCTGCCCTTGGCCCCCGGCCCGGCCGCCGCCCTCGCCGCCGGCCCACCCGCCACCCGCTGAACGCTCCCGCCCCACCACTCCGCGGCACTGGGCCGGTCTCCGCGGCCCCTGCAGCAGCCGCGCAGTCCGGCTAAAGGCCGCGGAGTGTGACCGGAGACGAGACGGATCTTGAAGACAGGCCAGGCACCATCGTTCGCTTGGCGCTGTCCTAGCCACAAGGCCTCGCCGAGCCCGCCTCCGCCCGCCCCGACGAGCGAGTCCCATCAAACGGCGCGGGCCTCGAGGAGCACGGCTTGTTCAGGATGGAGCCGCGGGGCGGTCAAGCCGGCCCGGCCGAGAACGGCCCCCGACAGCACCACGCCGTCAAGAGCATCCGTAGGCCAGGTTCGCCAGGTCTCGGCGTGGGCCGATATCCCGGGCACGCGGGCGGGCGCCGGACCACCCCACCAGGCGGGCCGGGACAACCCTCGGGGCCGCTGGCCGATCGGGACCGGCCGGACCCGGTAGCGCCGATCCGGATCCAGACCCGGCAGCGCCAGCCGCCCGACCTGCACGACGTCGGAGAGGGCCACGGAGACGAACGCGTACAGCGCCGCCGACCGGTCCGAAGCCACCACGCCGTGCAGCAGCACCGCCGGGTCCGGGAAGTCCAGCCGCACCAGGTCACCGCCCAGCAGCAGCGCGCGGTGCTCCTTGTAGAAGGCGACCCACTCGGCCAGCTCGGTCAGCTCGTCCTCGCTGGCCCGGGCCAGATCCCACTCGATCCCGAGGTGCCCGAACACCGCGGTCGCGGCGCGGAAGGACAGGTCGTGCATCCGTCCGGTGGTGTGCGAGCGACCGGAGGCGATGTGGGAGCCCATCAGCTCCGGCGGCAGCAGCTGCGTCGTCCAGCGGAGCATCTGCTGCCGCTCCAGCGGGTCGATGTCGTCGCTGACCCAGACTCGGTCGGCGATCTCCATCACGCCGAGGTCGACCCGCCCGCCGCCGGACGAGCACGACTCGATCTCCAGACCGGGGTGGGCCGCCTTAAGCTCGGCCATCAGTCGGTAGGCGGCCAGGGTCTGGGCGTGCACTCCAGGCTCGCCGCCGGGGGAGCGGCCGGCGTCGATCAGGTCGCGGTTGTGGTCCCACTTGAGGTAGCCGATCGGGTACTCCTCCAGGATCGCCAGCAGCGCGTCCCGGATATAGCCGTAGCAGTCGGGATGGCCCAGATTGATCACCTGCTGGAACCGGGACGGGACCGGCCAGCGGTCTCCGGTGGCGAGGATCCACTCCGGATGGGCCCGGGCGACCTCGGAGTCCGGGTTGACCATCTCCGGCTCCACCCACAGCCCGAACTGCATGCCCAGCCCGACCACCTTGTCGACCAGCGGATGCAGCCCCTCGGGCCAGACCTCCGGCGACACGATCCAGTCGCCCAGTCCGGCCGCGTCGTTGCGTCGCGCGCCGAACCAGCCATCGTCGAGCACGAAACGCTCCACCCCGACGTTGGCCGCCCGCTCGGCCAGGTCGACCAACCGGTCCTTGTCGTGTTCGAAGTAGACCGCCTCCCAGACGTTCAGGGTTACCGGCCGGTCGACGTCCGGATGGGTGGGCCGAGCGCGCAGCCAGCGATGGAAGCGTCGGGCGATCGCGTCCAGGCCGACCCCGTACGCGCCGTAGAGCCACGGCGTGCGGTAGGACTCGTCCCGACCCAGGACGACCTCGCCCGGCAGCAGCAGCTCGCCGCCGCCGACCACCTGCTCGCCGGTTGAGAGGCGCTCGGCATAGTGGGTGTGGTTCCCGCTCCAGCCCACGTGCACGGCCCAGATCTCCCCGTCGGCGAAGCCGAACCCCGGCGTGCCGACGTGCAGCAGGGTGGTCGCGTCCAGGCCGGTGCGGCCGTGCCGGCCCTCGCGCAGGTGCACGCCGGTGGTGAGCGTGCGCCGCTGCGGAGTCCGCTCCTTACCCCAGTGTCCGGCGAAGTCCAGGACCTCCCGGGCAATCGGCGGGACCGGGTAGGCGATCACGCAGTCGTTCACTGTGTACGCCTCGTCGCCCAGGTTGGTCAGCTCGACCCGGGTTCGCACCACCCCGGCGGGGGCGAGCTCGACATGTATCTGGAGTCCGAGTCCGGCCGCGTCGTCGACCGCCTCGACCACCAGTGACCCGGCGCCTGCGCTGACCAGCGTGATCTCGGCGGTCGGCTCGATCTCCCGACCGTCCAGCTCGACCCGAGTGACGCCGAAGTTCGGTGACCAGTCGCGCCCGGACCGGGACCCGCTCAGGCCCGGTCGACCCAGCCAGCCGGTGCGGTGCTCGGGAAGCAGCGCCGCCCGCACCGGTCGGTCGACGACGTTGCCGGCCAGTGGCCGGGTGCTCGCGGCGATCAGGGTCGTGGCATCCCCGGCCGCCAGCTCGCCGAGATCCGCCCCCCAGTGCAGCACGACGGGCAGCTGACTCTCGGTCAGGTCGAGCAGCAGGGACACCTGGTCGGCGCGCAGATGGACGACGGTGTTCACGAGGTCAGGCACAGGTCTTCTCCTCCGAAGCGGTAGGGCGGTGGTCGACCGAGTACGTCGGTCGGATCGGCTGGACGGGTCAAGCGTTCATACCGGCACGCTCAGTCCGCCACGCGTCGGCAAAGGCGGCCACGGTCGGTGGCCGCTCGCTGCGGAACGGCCGGCACGCCCAGTGCGCCACGTCGGCGAGAGTCATGGGGCCGGAGAAGTCCTCGCCGCGTTCGCTGAGCCGGGTGCCGAAGTGCCAGACCAGACGGCCGAGCGTGAACACGGTAGTGCGCTGGTCGATCGGCGCACCCGGCTCGAACTCCTCGGGCCCCATGAACCGGGTGGAGCCGAACATGCGGCCCATGTCGTTGGTGCTCGGGCCGCGGCGGTAGCTGTCCAGGTCGACGACCTTCAGCTGTCCGGTGGCGAAGTCCACGATGAGGCATCCGTCGTAGAGGTCGACAGCGACCCAGCCGCGAGCGGCCAGCGCGGCGTGCAGGCCGATCAGCTGGTCGAAGATGCGGAGCAGCCGCTCGGTGGGCAGGTGGGCGAAGCGCTGGTACGCCGAGCCGGAGTCGGAGCGCTGCGCGCGGGGGACACCGACCAGCTCGCCCTCCGCGGCCTCGTAGACCAGGGCCGGACCCTCGGGTGACTCGAGGACGTTGAGTAGCCGCGGCATGGTGGAATGGGACACCGACCGGGCCAGGTCGATGGCATTGCGCAGCAGGCCTACCCGAGCCGGGTGTGCGAAGTAAGGCACGGGCCCGTCAGGGGCTGGCGGTGCATCCCGGCCGGCCGTCTTGACGAACAGCCGCCGGCCGCCGGCATCGACCAACCAGGACACGTTGCCGGAGTCCCGCGTGCGGTGGTCGAAGGTCGCGACGACGACGGCCTGCCGGCGGACGTAGTCGGCAGGATCCTGGTCGATCGACTCGACGGAGAGTAGGCCGGCCACTCGACGACGCTACCGCTCCTCGGTCGACGCCAGATGCAGCAGCCCGGCCGGCGTCGGGCGGAAGCCGCAGTCTCGGTAGAAGCCGTCCAGGTGTGGCTCGTAGTCGACGTGCAGCCACTCGCAGCCCGCCGCCGTGACCTGCGTGACCAGGACCTGCACCAGCCGCCGGCCGATCCCGCGCCGCTGGAAGTCCGGATCGACCACGCGTCGAGCAGGAAGGCGTGGGCGCCACCGTCCCAGCAGGCGTGGACGAACCCGACCAGCGCAGGGCCGGCGAAGACGCCCACCCAGCTCAGGCTGTGCCGTTCGAGCCGCTCCGCCCACGGCTGGGTCGCGGCCCGAGAGCTGCCGAACGCCCGGGCATGCAGGTCGGACAGGACGTCGTCGTCGACGGCGAACCTGATGCGGACGTCGAGGGCCGAACCCACCGGTCCATGATGGTCAGTCTTGGCTCAGAATGAGCGGATGAGCGCAGAGAAACCGTCCTCGCTGCGGATCCGGGCCAACTCGGTCACCATCGGCACGTCGCGGCCCCATGACCTGGCGCACTTCTACTCCGGACTGCTGGACCTGCCCGTCACCGCCGACGACCCGGCCATCCCGGGCGACCCGATCCGCGGTGGCTGGGCGCAGGTCCGGCCGCCGGCGGGGTCGGGGATGACGCTGAACTTCGAGTACGAGCGGTACCACACCCGACCGATCTGGCCGAGCACCGCGGACGGCCAGAACGCGACCCAGCACCTCGACATCGCGGTCGACGATCTCGAGGCCAGCGTGCGCCGGGCCGTCGAGCTGGGTGCGACGCTCGCCGAGTTCCAGCCGCAGGACGATGTCCGCGTGCTGTTCGATCCCGACGGCCATCCGTTCTGCCTGTTCGTGGAGGCCTAGTCCGGACTCCGGGACGCTAAGTTCGACGGGATGAGAACCCGTGCCGATGCGCTCGCGTACCGGATCCACGCGCAGCAGCTGGACCGACCCTCCGCGCCGCGCGAGCTGACCGACGCGGCGACCTTCGACATCGGGGTTCAGGACACCGGCCGCGACGGGGCCAGCTGGGCGCTGGCCAACCGCGGCGTACCGGTGCGCAGCTCGGAGGAGCTGGAGGGCAGCGACGCGGTCGCCCTTGCGTGGACCCTTCGCGGCTCGCCGCACTACTACCGGCGACCGGAGCTGTTCGACGCCTTCGTGGCGACCTCACCGATGTCCGAGGCCGACGCGATGAAGCGGGTGCTCAGTGCGGACAAGGTGCTGAAGGTCGCCGGCGTCCCCGCCGCGGCCGGGCTGGCCGAGATCGCGGCCAAGATGCGCACCGTCGTCACCCGTCCGATGGTCAAGGGCGAGGTGTCGACCAGACTGACCACGGCGCTGGACGAGGCCTATCTCAAGTACTGCGTGCCGTGCGGGGCGATGCACGCGCCCGAGCAGGCGTTCCGACTGGCGGCGCTCTACGCCGGACTGGAGCTCGAGCCGGGGACCTCACCGCCGGTGCTGCGCCGGATCAAGAGCTGGCCGCGGCGGACGCCCGGGCCGGCGGCCGACCCGCTGTCGGCGCCGGCGCACCTGCAGCCGATCCGGAACTACCTGCGCTTCCTGGGGCCGGCGCGACCGGCGGACGTGGCCGGCTTCCTGGAGACCTCGGTAGCGGAGGTCAAGGCGCACTGGCCCGAGGACGCGGTGCCCGTCAGGGTGGCCGGAGCCGAGCGCTGGTGGCTGGGCGGTACGGAGCCGGACCTGGATGCGGGGCTGGTGCGGCTGCTCGGCGGCTTCGACCTGTTGTTGCAGGGCCGCGACCGTGACCTGCTCGTGCCGGACAAGAGTCGCCACAAGGCACTGTGGCCGGTCATCGGTCGCCCGGGGGCCGTGCTGGTCGGGGCTGAGGTGGTCGGTCTATGGCGGCCGAAGGCGGCAGGCCGTCGTTTCACGCTGCGGCTCGAGCTGTGGAGAAAGGTGCGGGCGCGGGCGCGGGAGGCGTTGGAGCAGCAAGCTGAGTTGCTCGCCGGGCACCGTGGGCTGACTCTGTCTGCCATCGACGAGGGCTGACCTCACTCGCGGGGAGACTTCCCTCAACAACGGGGGGAAGTCTCCCCGCGAGCGGCTAGCCGCCGTGTCGGCAGTGGCCGCCCGGGTGACCCGGGCCGTCCCATCCGCGTCTCATCAGGTTTCGGGACACCTCGTCGGCCACCTGCACCGGATCCGAAAACCTCAGCCTTGCCATAGCGCAGGGTGGCCAGGCCGTCGGTGGTCGAGGCGCACCACTCCCGCCTGGAGCCGGGCCAGCCGGGCGAGTCCCGCGGGATGGGATGCCCGGCATGCATGATCCCCCACCGTAAGCAACCGGACCTGGCCGCGAGAGGAAGAGCGAGGTATCCACAGAACCTGTGGGTAACTAGCCGGGTAGCGGCAGACCCTCCCAGACGACCTCGTCGGGCTCCTTGTCGGTGCGCAGCCCGTGCCAGACCGGGTGCCGCATCCGGCCGGGCTCGGTCAGCTCGCCGTAGCTGACCTCGCCGACGACCTCCGGCTCCACCCAGCGCGCGTCCCGGGCGTCCTCCCGCGGCACCCCGACCAGCGGCGAGGTCTCCCGGGCGAGCGGGCCCAGCAACGCCATCAGGTCATCGAGCATCCGGTCGTCGAAGCCCGAACCGACCTTGCCGACATACAGCAGCCCGTCGGGCGTCGGGATGCCCATCAGCAGCGAGCCGATGCCGCCGTCCCGCCGGCCCTGCCCCGGTTTCCAGCCGCCGATGACCACCTCCTGGTGCGGGTGGTTCTTCATCTTGAGCCAGGTCAACGCCCGCCGCCCTGGCTGGTAGACCGAGTCCACCCGCTTGGCCACCACCCCCTCCAGCCGCAGCCGCTGGGCCGTCTCGCTGGCCGCCCCCAGGCTGCCCTCGAACACCGGTGGCACCTGCAGCCGCGACCCCTTCTGCGGCCGGACCAGGTCCTCCAGGATCTCGCGGCGCTCGGCGTAGGGCTTCTTGGTCAACGACTGTCCGTTGAGGTGCAGGATGTCGAACAGCATCAGCTGAGCCGGCCGGGCCTTCGCCGCGCGCTCGATGTCAGCGGGCCGGGTGAGGTTGATCCGATGCTGGAGTAGCCCGAAGTCGGGCCGTCCGGAGGGGTCGAACACCACCACCTCCCCGTCCAGCACCGCGGTCTCGACCGGGATGGCGGCCAGGTCGGGCACCACGTCGAAGTACGCCGCGGTGTCGTCGCGGCCCTTGCGGCTGAGCAGCTTGACCCGACCGCCGGCGAGGTAGGCGACCGTGCGTACCCCGTCCCACTTCATCTCGAACGCCCAGCCGGTCTCGTTCCCGAACTCCTCGGGCTTCCTGAGCGTGGCGAGCATCGGCGCGATCGGTTCGGGGAAGTCAATATCCGCCGAGCCGGTCGAAGCGCCTTCGACAGGCTGAGGGCGCAGCTCGAGATCCTCGGGATCGGTGGCCATCAGATGCATCAGCCAGTTCTTGTCCGCCGGTGAGCTGCCGCCGCCGGTGTGGATCAGGGCGAACTTCCGTACGCCGCCCAGCCCGCCGTCCGGGCGACCGAACAGGGTGACGATGACTTCCTTGCCGTCTCGCCACTTGTGCAGCTTGTAGGTCCCGGAGTCCCAGATCGTGACCTTGCCGCCGCCGTACTCGCCCTTGGGAATCGTCCCCTCGAACGACCCGTACTCCAGCGGGTGGTCCTCGGTCTGCACGGCCAGGTGGTTGACCTTGGGGTCGGTCGGGGGCGCCTTGGGCACCGCCCAGCTGACCAGCACGCCGTCGCGCTCGAGCCGGAAGTCGTAGTGCAGCCGCCGGGCGTGGTGCTCCTGGATCACGAAGCTGAACCCGCGGGCAGCGTCCGGTGCGGGCTCGGCCGGCACCGGCTCCGGGGTCCTGGCCGCGTCCCGCATGCTGCGGTAGCGGGCTAGCCGGTCCGGACCGCTCGCCGGCGAGCCGGGCGCCTCGGGGTCGGCCAGCGGGCCCATCGGGTCCGGCTGCTCCCGGATCCGCTCCAGCACGTCGGCGTAGTCGAGCTGCCTGAGGTCAGGGTCGGCCATCTCCTCCCAGGTCCGCGGCGCGGCCACCATCGGGCGGTCACGGCCGCGCAGGGAGTAGGGCGAGATGGTGGTCTTGGCGCCGTTGTTCTGGCTCCAGTCCACGAACACCTTGCCGTCGCGCTCCGACCGCTTCATCGAGCTGATCACCCGGTCGCGATGATCGGCCTCCAACGCCCGCGCCAGCTCCCGGGCCACCGTCGTCGCCTGCTCCGAGGACTGCGACCCGTCCAGCGGCGCGTAGAGGTGCACCCCTTTGCTGCCCGAGGTCACCGGCACGGGGTCATGGCCGATGTCGCGCAGGATGTCGCGAGCCAGCAGGGCGATCTCGGCGCAGTCGGTCAGGCTCACCCCCGGCCCAGGATCGAGGTCGAGGACCAGCCGGTCGGGATTTCGCGGCTGCCCGTTGCGTCCGAACCTCCACTGCGGCACGTGGATCTCCAGCGCCGCGAGCTGGGCCAGCCAGGTCAAGGTGGCCAGGTCGTTGACCACCGGGTAGTAGTTGTCGTGGTCGCGATGGACGATCTTGCGCCGCACCACCCAGTCCGGCGTGCCGGCACCCAGGTCCTTGGCGAAGAAGACCGTCGGCGGCTTGCCGCCCGGAGCTGCCGCCACCCCATCGGGCCACCGCTTCCGGGTGGCCGGCCGTTCGTAGAGGTGGGGGAGCATCGTGGGCCCGACCTCGGCGTAGTAGGCGAGCACGTCGGCCTTGGTCGTTCCGGTCTCGGGATAGAGCACCTTGTCCAGGTTGCTGATCTTGATCAGGCGGCCGTCGACGGTGACCGTCTGCTCCCGCGCCGCTTTCGCCATGGCTTCAGTATCGTCTTCCTATGAGGTCGATTTGGAAGGGCGCTATCACGTTTGGGCTGGTCAACGTGCCAGTCAAGCTCTACAGCGCGACCGAGGACCACGACGTCGGCCTGCACCAGGTGCACGACGCTGACGGCGGCCGGATCCGCTACCAGCGCAAGTGCGAGGTGTGCAACAAAGTCGTCGACTACGCCAATATCGACAAGGCGTACGCCGAGGGCTCGACCACCGTGGTGCTCACCGAGGACGACCTCAAGTCGCTGCCCGAGGAGCGCAGCAAGGAGATCGAGGTTGTCGAGTTCGTGCCGTCGGAGCAGATCGACCCGATCATGTTCGACCGCAGCTATTTCCTGGAGCCGGACAAGGTCGGGACCAAGGCGTACGCGCTGCTCCGGCGGACCCTGGAGGAGACCGACCGCACCGCGATCGTCCAGTTCTCGCTGCGGCAGAAGACCCGACTGGGCGCGCTGCGGGCCCGGGGCAAGGTGCTGATGCTGCAGTCCCTGCTCTGGGACGACGAGGTCCGCGAGGCCGATTTCGACTCGCTCGAGGAGACTCCCAAGGTGTCGCCGCAGGAGCTGAAGATGTCGGCGTCATTGGTCGACAACATGGCGACCGACTTCGCCCCGGAGAAGTTCAGCGACGAGTACCAGGACCAGCTGAAGAAGCTGATCGCGGCCAAGCTGGAGCAGGGCGACAAGGTGGACACGGCGGCGACCTTCGGCGAGGAGGGCGAGAAGGCGGACGACGCCGAGGTGATCGACCTGATGGAGGCGCTGCGGCAGAGCGTCGAGCGCAACCGGGCGGCCCGGAAGACCCCGGCCAAGTCGACGGACAGCAAGAAGCCGGACACCAAGAAGACGGCCAAGAAGACCGCCGCCAAGAAGGCCCCGGCCAAGAAGAAGGCGGCCAAGAAGGCCAGTTGAGCGGCGTACGCGGTTCTTCGGGTTTACCGTGTAAACATGGGAATCGGAATTGGCATCGTCCTAATCGTCATCGGGCTCATCGTGCTCTTCGCACTGCAAGGTGACGTGCCGTTCTTCACCGACGGCACGCTGGGGATCATCCTGATCGTGGGCGGTGTGCTCGCCCTGGTCATCGGGCTGTTCATGCAGTTCTCGCGTGGTCGGACCAAGCACGTCCAGGAGAACCGCTACCAGGGCCCGCCCCCCGCCGCCTGAGCGGCCTCAGCTGAAGCCGGCGAAGATCGGCGGCAGCGCGAACAGCATCGCCGAGGACCACGTGAGGTGGGTCAGGATCGGGGCGAGTACGCCGCCGCCGGCCCGGCGCTGCAGCCCGACCACCGCCCCCAACACCGCCGCGGCGAAGACCAGCACCGGGTTGCCGCCGGCCACCGTGGCCAAGGCGTAGATCACCGTCGAGATCAGCACGGGATGGCGTACGCCGATCGCGGCGAACAGCGCCCCCCGGAAGAACAGCTCTTCGGCGATCCCGTTGATGATCAAGATCACGAACACGATCCAGAGGTTGTTGGCCCGGGCGTAGCCGATCACGTCCTCGGTCAGGCTGGCCAGCGGCGGGATGGTCCGGATGACGAGGCCGCCGACGGCGAAGATCGCCGCGAGCACCAGCCCGACCACGATCGGGGTGAGAATCGGCCGTCGGAGCGCTCCGCGAAAGTTGATGTGCCCCAGGTGCAGCGGGCCTGAAGCGAAGCTGCCGATCGCCCACACGGCGGCCAGCCCGAGGGTGAGCGGGTAGAACTGCGGGTCGCCCTGCTCGGTGGCGAAGGACACGCCCAGAAGCGTCGCCCCGACCAGCAGGGTGATCGCGACCACGATCCGGCGCCGCCTGAACTCCGCATCGGGTTGCCAGTGGTCGCGTTCGACCTTGTCGATCAGGACGGGCCGGATGACCCCGACCAGGTGGCGCAGCCAGCGATCCTGCTGCTCAGTCACGGGGCCCCGAGCGACGGCGGGGTAGAGCGCGAGGCGCGAGGAGCCAGATCAAGAGAACGGGCCCGCTGCCGGAACGCCTCCATGACGGCCTCGTTGTAGCCCATCGGCGGACCCGGAACGACCTCGGCGATGGAGTCGTCGGTGACCACCACCTCGTTGCTCATCGAGTCGACAAGGTTGCGGGCGGTGTCGGTGTCGACGTCGGTGACGAAGGACAGCCAGTGCGACGACAGCCGCGGGGTGAGCAGTGGCACAGCCAGCATCGGCAGCGGCCGGTGGTAGTGCAGCCGGGCGACCCGCCGCATCATCTCCGCGTAGGTGAGGACATCGGACCCGCCCACCTCGAACGTCCGGCCCCGGGCCTCCACCGGGTCCAGCACGCCGACCAGGTAGCGAACGATGTCGGCCAGCGCGATCGGCTGGGTCTTGGTAGTCGCCCAGTGCGGCACGATCATGGCCGGCAGGTGCTCGACCAGCTGCCGGGTGATCTCCCAGGAGATACTGCCGTGGCCGATCACGATCGCCGCCCGCAGCACCGTCACCGGGACCGTCCCGGCGGCCAGCAGCCGCTCCACCTCGCGCCGAGACCGTAGGTGGGCCGACAGGTCCTGGTCGTCGCGGCCCAGACCGCCGAGGTAGATCACGCGTTCCAGCCCGGCCTCGCCGGCGGCCGCGGCGAAGTTGCTGGCGCCCTCGGCGTCGGCCTGCTCGAAGTCGTCCCGTTTCAGCGAGTGGACCAGGTAGTACGCCGCGTCGGTCCCGGCCAGGCAGCGGGTCAGGCTCTCCCGGTCGGCGATGTCGCCCTCGATCGGCTCACCCGGGCCGTCGTAGGTGTCCGGGTTGCGGGTCATCGCGCGTACGCCCACGCCCCGCTCGACCAGAGCGGCGGCCAGGTGACGGCCGATGAACCCCGAGGCGCCGGTGACCAGCACAGTGCGCGACATGGAGGACCTCCTGCGGATAGGCCGAGCCCGCCCGACTCTACGGGGACGGCCCCTGCTACCTACCCTTCTCGCGCCGGGCCCGTCCTGGTTGCGAGGCCAGCCCGTCTCAGGCCGGAACGCGGACCGACAGCGCCTGCGGCTGGATTTCGGCCACCAGCCGGCGCAGCTCGCCGACCACGTCGCCGTCCAGCTGATAGTTGTCCGGCCGCTCCAGGGCCACCTCGACCCGGCGGCCGCGCCATTGGTCCACCCGATCCCCGTTCTGGCGACGGCGGGTGAGCAGGCGCAGGAACACCCGGACCCACTGGGTGAACCGGTGCGGCGAGGCGACGTAGACGTCCAGCATCCCGTCGTCCGGCTTCGCCCCGGGGATCAGCACGATGTTGGCCGCCAGCGTGCCGACGTTGCCGACCACGCAGATCATCGCCCGGCGGCGGTGCACGCGGTGGTTGTCGATCCTGATCCGCATCGGCACCGGCAGCCGGCCCAGCGCCTTGGCGGCGGCCACGAAGTAGGCGCCGGTGCCGATCTTGGCCTTGAGCTCCGGGTCGGTCTCGTCCATGATCATCGCGTCGATGCCCATCCCGGCCATCACCGCGAAGTGCTCACCCTCCGACCCGTCCACCGACATCTTGACCAGGTCGATGGCGCGCGTATGGCCGTCCAGCGCCACCGCGATCGCCTCGAGCTCGTTCTGCGGGATGTCCAGGTTGCGGGAGAGCAGGTTGGCCGTACCCTCCGGCACGATGCCCATCGGGATGCCGGTGCCGGCCAGACCGTCGGCGACCACCCGGACCGTCCCGTCTCCGCCGGCCGCGATGACCAGGTCGACCTCCTCCGCGACGGCCGTAGCCACCATGGAGCGGCCGGGATCGTTCTCGGTGGTCTCCATCCAGACCGGCTCGGCCCAGCCGGCCTCGCGCAACGCCTCGGTCACCGCATCTCGGAAGCCGTCGGACACCTTGATCGGGTTAGCGACCACCGCACAGCGCCGCTCAGCACCGTCCACCAAGTCCTCGTCCCCTCTGTCTGTGCCCAAACCTCTGCGATGGTGTCACACTGCGGCGCGTGATCGGCGGCCCACTGCGGTGATGGACCGACTTTCGGTATCGGCGAGCCGTGAGTAAGTTGTCGCGATGTTGACTTAGTGTCGCGAAGAACCGAAACGCTCTTGGGGGACGTTTGATGCTCCAGACCCACGCCGTCCGCACCGGATCCACGGTGATGAGGCAGGCCGGGCCGGAGAGGGAGCCGAGCTGGATCCACCTGCGGTCGGCCGGGGTCAGCCTGCTGCTGCAGGTCCCGAGCACCGGTCTCCCGCTGGTCCGGCACTGGGGCAAGGACCTGGGCCCCCTCGAGGGCCCTGGAGCCGCCTCGTCGCTGACCGCCCTGCTGCACGCGAGTCGGTCCGAGGGTACGCCGTACGCGATCGTGCCCGGTTGTGGCGGGGAGGAGGGCGCTGGACTCCTCGGCAGCCACGAGGGTCAGGACACGCAACCGAGCTTCACCGAGGTGCAGACCCGGCTGGTCAGCCAGCCCATGCTGGCTCTCGGCCTCACTGAGCACGGCGCGGACACCGTGGTCGTGACCGCGGACTGCGCGGTCACGGGGCTGTGCATCGACGTGGCGATCCAGCTGACCGCCGCCGGCGTCGTCCGGTGCCGGGCGGGGGTGACCAACCGGGCGTCCGCGCGTTACCGGCTGGACGGGCTTCGCCTCCTGCTGCCCGCCGGGGCCACGGCCACCCACACCCTCGAGCTGGACGGGTTGCCGTTGCGGTCCGTCCCGCTGCGAACGGGCGCGCTCGCCGCGCCCGAAGTCGCCGGTCGGCCCCGCCAAGTGGTTGTGGCTGAGCCGGGGTCGGGGTATCGGCGCGGCGAGGTCTGGCAGGTCCATGTCGCGTTCAGCGGGGCGGTGACCCACGCGGTCCAGGTGGCCGGCGGGCGGACCTACCTCGGCGGCGGCGAACGGCTCGCGCCCGGCGAGGTCGTGCTCGGCCGTAACGAGGCGTACCACTCGCCCTGGGTGCTGTGGACCTGGGGCGACGGCCTGGACGCGGCGGCGGCCCGGCTGCACACCGAACTGCGCACCGTCGAGCCGGCGACCGTGCCGGTGATCTTCGATGCGACGGCGCCCGCATTCGCCGAGCACGACCGGGCCGCGATGCTGCGGCTGGCCGAGTACGCGGCGGCCGTCGGCGTCGAGACCTTCCTGCTCGACCTCGGATGGTGCGTACGCGCGGGGCTCGACCCGTTCGCCGACCACGAGGCCCGTGGCGACACCACCACCCCGGACGACCTGGCCGGGCTGCTGGCCCGGATCCGCGACTTCGACCTCGAGGCGGGGCTGGCGCTGGAGCTGGAGCCACTCGACCCCGCGTCGCCGATCGCCCGCGACCACCCGGAGTGGCTGCTCGAGGTCGAGCGCGACGGGGCGGTTGAGCTCATGCTGGACCTGTCCATCCGATCCGCCGCGGGCTACGTGTGGGAGCGGCTGACCAAGCTGCTCGACCGGTATCCCGTGTCGTTGCTGGCGTGGTCGCCGGTCATCGGGGCGCGGCGACCGGGGTCGGCCGAACGCCGGCACGCGAGCACCCTGGCGACGTACCGGCTGCTCGACGCCCTACACGAGCGCTACCCCGAGATGATCATCGTGTCCACCGCGCCGGACGCGGCTATGGCCCGGCGGGCGCTGGTGGCCGATGGCATTCCCGACTCCACCCGTCGGCACACCGAGCTGGCGTCCCTGCTCCAAGTGCTGCCGCCGGAACGCTTGTGGCAGCCGGCGTACGACGAGACGGAGGACGGCTCGGCGCCGGGCTACCGGGCGGTGGCCGCGTTCTTCGGGGCGCTGGGGATCGGGATGGACCTGTGTCGGCAGGCGCCGGCCAGCCTACGGGTCATCCACCGCTGGCTCGGCCTCTACAAGGGATTCCGGCCGCTGCTGCACCGGGGGCGTACGGTGCGGCTGGACACTGTCGAAGCCGGCTTCGCCGCCCACGGCGTGGTCTCGGCCACGCAGGACGAGGCCCTGTACGCGCTGGTCTGGCTGGACCGGTCATCGGCCCGCGTGCGGCTGGACGGCCTGGACCCGGCGGCCACGTATCGGCTCGAGGTGGTCGGTCCCCGTCCGGCCGACCCGCAGGCGGTGAACCTGGGCTGGCCGGACGGGAACGAGGCGCCCCAGCTGACCGGGCAGGCGCTCGGCACCGTGGGAATCCAGTTGCCGGCGGCCCGGCGGGGGTCGGCGCTGCTGTTGCACCTGACCGCCGTCTAGAGCCCGTCTTCCGCCCTCTTGGCGGCCTGCTCCGCGGCCGCCGCGGCGCGGCGCAGCTCGGTGTAGTGCTTACGGGCGGCACGCGCCGCCTCCCGCGCCTCGCGCTCGGCCGTCTCGGTCTCCCGCAGCTGGCGACGCAGATCCTCGACCTGGTCAGCGAGCTCGTCGGCCCGGCTGGTCGCCTCGTCGGCCGCCGTCTCGGCCTCCTCCGCCGCGGCCTGGGCGGCGTCGGCTTCGGCCCGGGCCTGTTCCGCCGCCGCCCGGGCCTCGCTGTCGTCTTCGGCCTCGTCCCCGGTCTCATCGGTGTCCGGCTGGGCCGCGACCGCCGGCGCGGGTGCCTTCTTCTTCGCGGGCATCGAGGCGGCGAGCGCCGAGGCCAGGTCGTCCGGCCCGAACCCGCCGTAGCTCAGGGCCTGGTGCAGGCGGCCGGCCTGAACCAGCTCCGCGATCGCCGGGTCACCCAGCGCCGCCTGCAGCGTCTGGCTCACCTCCTGGATGGCACCGTCCGGCGGGGGATAGCCCTCGTCGTGGCCGAGCTCGCCGGCCCGGCGGGCCAGCGTGTCGATCATCGTCCGGCGGTCGCGGGACAGCCGGCGGAGCGTGTCGCCGTCCATGGCCTGCTGCGCCTCCTGCAGGGCCGCGCCCAGCTCGACCAGCTTGCCCACCTGATCCGGCTCGGCCCGGGCGACCAGGTTGACCAGCCAGGCGCTGCGGGTCGGCTTGCGCAGTGCGCCGATCTGCTTGGCCAGGAGCTTCTCGCCGGTCTCCTTGGCCTGCTTGGCCAGCGCCGTGCGCCGGACCATGAAGTCGTCCGGAGTGACGGCGTAGAGCTCGTCGGCGGCGTCGTCCAGGTCCATGGTCAACCGAGGGTCACCGTGGCATTGTCGATCAACCGTGTCCGCCCGACCCGGGCCGCGACCGCGAACGTTGCCGGCCCGCGGTGGTCGTCGGCCACCTCGGCGAACGTGCTCGGATGCACCAGGGTGGCGTAGTCGAGGGCGAACGCCGGATCGTCGCCCGCCCGGTCGAGGATCTCGTACGCCGCGCCGCGGGCCGCGGGAACTGACGGCTGGGTGCTGGCCTTCTCGAGGGCGGCCGACAGGCTGCGGGCGAGAACGCGTTCCGCCGGGGTCAGGTAGACGTTGCGGCTGGACAGGGCGAGACCGTCGGCGTCGCGGACGATCGGCGCACCCAACACCTCGACATCCAGGTTGAGGTCGGTGACCATGCGCGAGATGCAGGCCAGCTGCTGGCCGTCCTTCTGACCGAACACGGCCAAACCCGGATTGACGATATGGAACAGCTTGAGCACCACGGTCAGTACGCCGTCGAAGTGGCCGGGCCGTGCCGCGCCCTCCAGCACCTGGCCGAGCGCGCCGGCCGAG
>DASQUF010000030.1:0-3003 GCA_035641435.1 Propionibacteriaceae bacterium
GCCAGAGCGTTGGACTGGCGCGGTGCGAGTTTCGCCCCCGTACCGCTAACCTGAGCACTGGTCGCTGGCGTTGTGAACCACGGAAAGGAAGGCGGGCATCGCGTGAGTGCCGATCCCGTGGACTTCTAGCCGGGCTTCGCCCCATGCCCGAAGGCGTGCATCGTCTGGTCACGTCGGCGTCGGGGGCTCCGGTCGGCGGATCTAGACCGTGACCGGCGTGCCGGTCCGGTGTATGAACCGCGCGGAGCGGTTGGTGGGCCTACTGGCCGCCCGTCGACCGGAGCCAGCCATGACGGTAGCGCGCAGTGTCGCTGATGTCCTCGATGATCACGTGGTCTTCGAGGTGGAGTCGATCGACCGGATGTATCTCAACGTGTGGCAGCCGCGGCTGGCCTACGGCGGCGGCGTGCAGGGGTTTTTCGTCGGTCACCGCGGCTACCACTACGCCTCGACCGCGCTGATGGACCCGATGACCCAAGCGTTCGTCGCCGACATCCACGGCTTCGTCGCTGCCCGCGGCCTGGATCTGGTCAGCTTCGCCAAGGGGCAGCGCAAGGACGACCTCGCCCAGCAGTTCCTGGCCAGGTTCACCGATGAGGAGGGGGTGCTGTTCGTCGGCCGCGCTCAGGAGAAGGCCGGGGTGTGGCGCACCCAGCGGCGTTACAGCCCGTCGACTGGCGGCAGCTACGCCTGGCTGGTGCGCTCATCGGCGTTCATCAACTTCTTCTACTTCTACTGCGTGGACGCCGACTTCGGCCCGTTCTTCCTCAAGTTCAGCACCTACTTCCCCTACACCGCCAAGCTGTGTATCAACGGCAACGAGTGGGCCAAACGGCAGGCCGCGAAGGCCGGCATCGGCTACGAGCCGCTGGACAACGGGTTCGCCTCCTGCGACGACGTGCCCGCGGTGCAGGCGATCTGCGACCGCCTCGGCCCGGAACACATCGACGCGCTGCTGCGCAAGTGGCTGCGCATCTTGCCCCACCCGTTCGCGCCCGAGGACGAGGCGGCCGGCTACCGCTACGAGCTGTCGATCCTGCAAGCGGAGTTCTCGCTGACCCAGATGCTCGACCGTCCGGTCTCCGGGCGGATCTTCTTCGAGCAGGTGCTGCACGACAACCTCGACATCGGCCGCCCCGACCACGTCAGCCTGGTCTTCGACCGGCGCGTCATCCGCAAAGGCCGATCCGCGACGCCGGGCCGGTTCCGCACCCGGGTCATCACCAACGGCGTGGTCCCGTCGCTGCACATCGACTACAAGAACACCAAGATCAAGCAGTATCACAAGGAAGGCAGGGCCCTGCGCACCGAAACCACGATCAACGACACCCGCGACTTCGGACTGTCGAAACGGCTGACGAACCTGCCCGCGCTGCGGCAGATCGGCTTCTCCGCCAACCGGCGCCTGCTCGGCGTCCAACGCCTCAGCCACGACCCGATCCGCGGTGCTGCCAGCTTCGTCCACCTGACCGCGCCGATCGTCACCGACACCGGCACCCGCATCCCCGGACTGCGTTTCGGCGATGTCCGTGTGCACGCCCTGTTGCAGGCCCTGCTCATCCACCGGCTGCTTCCCCACGGCTTCACCAACCGCGAGCTGCGCGCCCTTGTCGCTTCCCTCCTCGGCACCCCGACCGAGGACATCACCGCCGGAAAGATGACCTACGACCTGCGACGACTACGTGCGCACGGACTGATCACGCGTGTCCCCCGTTCCCGCCGCTACCAGATCACCGACACCGGGCTCACACAGGCGCTGCTGTTCACCCACGCTCATAACCATCTGCTGCGCACCGGGCTCGCCGAGATCACCGACCCCGACCCGCCGGCCCCATCCCGGCTGCGTGCCGCCGACCGCGCCTACCACGCCGCCTTCGATGAACTCGCCCGCTACGCCCACCTCGCCGCATGACACCAGCCAGGAGGTCGACTTCCCGACCACAATTGACTCGATCATGACGGCTTCGCCGCTTAAGCACAGCTAATAGCACTGCACGGCGCCGGGTGACCCCTACTTGAAACCCGGAGCCAGGACTCCTCTCCACAGGCTGTGGGCTCCGGTGCCGTGCTTCGGGGTGCCGTCGTGACGTGGGCTCGTCGGGATGTCCATGATCGTGGCTTGAGCCGTCCGCACGGTGTCTTCTCCTTGGAACGCGAGCCCCCGAGCTCTGTCCGGAGACTGAAGTCCGTGCGGTGAGCTGGGGTCATGAACTGCTCATCGGATGTCGGGCCATCGAGCCCTTCTATTAGGGCGCTGCATGCCCCCGCGCAGGCTCACACGCTGGGCAAACGGGAACAGGGAGGTTCGGTTGGCGATCACGTGCGGCATCGACTGGGCGGAGACCCACCACGACGTGGCGCTGGTGGACGGGGCCGGGAAGCTGGTCGCCAAGCGGCGCATCAGCGACGACGCCGAGGGCTACCGGCGGCTGCTCGAGGTGCTGGTCGAGGCGGGTGACACCGCGCAGGACCCGATCCCGGTTGCGATCGAGACCGCGCGCGGACTGCTTATCTCGTGCCTGCGCGCAACCGGGCGCTCGGTGTACTCGATCAACCCGATGGCGGTGGCCCGCTATCGCGAGCGGCACCGGGTCGCGCGGGCGAAGTCCGATCACGCGGACGCGATGGCGCTGGCCAACATCCTGCGCACCGACGCCGAGATGCACCGGCCGTTGCCGGCCGACTCGGAACTGGTCCAGGCCATCGCCGTGCTGGCCCGCGCGCAGCAGGACGCCGTGTGGAACCGCGGCCAGCTGTCCAATCAGCTGCGCTCGCACCTCAAGCAGTACTTCCCCGCCGCGCTCGCCGCGTTCCAGGTCCGCGGCATCGGGCTCGACTCCCGGGAGGCCCGCGCGGTGCTGGCCCTCGCCCCGGACCCGGGCACCGCCGCCGCGCTCACCCCGGCCCGGCTCCGCGTGGTCCTGCGCAGGTCCGGCCGGCAGCGCAATATCGATGCCTGGGTCGACCGGCTGCGCGGCATCTTCACCACCGAGTACCTGCACC
>DASQUF010000031.1:0-3313 GCA_035641435.1 Propionibacteriaceae bacterium
GCACTCCGCAGAGCTGTCTACGACGCCGCGGCGCAGCCGCCGCCGCTCGGCCCGTACCTCGATAAGGTGCGGGACCAGGCATGGACCATTACCGATGAGGACGTCGGCGCCCTCCACGTAGCCGGGTATTCCGAGGACGCCATCCTCGAGCTGACCGTCGCTGCCGCGGCCGGCGCCGCCGGGCGCCGGTACGACGCCGCCCTCCGGGCCGTACGTGGAGCCAGGTGACGTGCGGCTTTCCGTCCTTGAGCGGGGGCATCGCTTGCGGGCGCGGCTCTTCTTTGCCGTGGCGAGCCGGATGGCCGGCGGGGAGCAGGTCGACGACGTCTTCAAGACCATCTTGTACCGCCCGGCGCTGGTCGGGGGCCCGGCATTCACCACGATGATCCGGGGATCGCTGCGTGGCCCGTCCGAATGGTCGGTGGGCGAACGAGAGCTCTTCGCGGCCGCGACCTCCCAGGCGAACGCCTGTACCTTCTGCGCCGACATCCACAGTCGCACCGCGACCCTCACCCTCGGCTCGCAGGTCACCCCGCAGATCGTTGAGCACGCCGACCACGCCGACTTCAGGCCGCAGGCCAAGGCGATGATCCGGCTGATCGAGAAGGTGTCCCAGTACCCGGATCTGGTGACGACGCAAGACGTCGACGCGGTTCGAGCGGCGGGGGTGTCCGAGGCGGCGATCGAGGACGGGCTCGCCATCTGCTTCGCGTTCAACCTGATCAACCGGCTCGCTGATGCGTTCGAGTACGACTGGGACAACGAGCGGCACCGCACCCAGGGCGCCCGCGCCCTGGTTCGGTTCGGCTACAGGGCTCCTCGCTTCCTGATGCGCTGAGGTGCCGCCGACCGCGCCTGTGTGATGGAGAGACGCCTCGGCGGCCAACAGGATCCAAGCTCGTGGGGCCAGCACAGCAGGCAGTTGGTGGACCGAGCCGATCGGCGCCGCCCGGCCAGGTCCTGTTCAGAGGCGCATCAGCTGGCTGGCCCAGGACGCCAGACGGACGACTCCTTGCTCGCCGTCCAAGTATGCGTTCTCGGACCCGCTGTGCATCCTCTTGGTTCAGGTGGAGAACACTTGAATCTGGGAACGCAGCTGGTCACGGCTACCAACGGGCACAGGACGGTGACCGCCAGTCAGATCGCATCCCGACAAGGGATGGGTTCTCTGGACGGCAGCTGCGGCATCGAACGAGACGCTGACCCACGTTTGCGCTGGTCAGAGGCGGTATGGAGCTCCCCGCCGGAATCGAACCGGCGACCCCATCCTTACCATGGAACCACCGGGAACCGCTGTGCGGAACGCCATCTTCGCAGGTCGCGTTCGACCGTAAGGGCCGAAGTTATCGGTTCTCTTTCGCCGAAGGTATGCGTTCTCCTCCCTATCCTTGCGATCGCTGCGCTCACGCCGATCATTGTGTCCTGTAACGACCTTCTCCAAGTTTGATGCGGTGGTAGGGGGCGGGTCGCCTCCGCCCCCTACCGGAACTTCTCGAGGTTGTTGTGTATCTCGCGAATCGACTCAGCCGGTGAGCGCCGCGCAGAGCTCCGCGGCCACCTGGGGGTCCTCGACGACACGGAACACGCCGCGGTGGATGCCGTCGGACAGGTCCAGTCCAGCGACGTGCGAGATCACGCCGTAGCCCGGGACCGACAACGTGAACTCACCATGCGTGGTCTGGACGCCGGTGGACTCGTCGCCGGGGACGCTGTAATAGAACCACCAGTTGGCGTGGATCTGCATGTTCACCGTCGGTCCGGCGCCGATGGGCGACAGGCTCCACGTACCCTCGACGTCCTGGGTGGCGAACCGCTTCACCAACAGGCCCTCAGAGTTGTACCAGCGAATGCCGCTGCGCACCTCGGTGGCAGTCTCGTAGGTGTCGCCGCAGGCGAAGTGGAAGTCGTTCGGCTCATTGACTATCTGCTCAACCACTGCGGTCTGGCAGATGATCCACTGCCCGTCGAGGCGGCATTCGGCGCCCGGAGGCGGGGGTGGCTGCAGGGTACTGGGATCGACCAGCGGTCCGGCGGCGGCCGGCACCGCCATCCAGATGAGCCCGGCCAGCGCCAGCACGCCGGCTCGGGTGACTGTCCGGAACAGTTTCATCTGCTTCTCCTCCTGAGCGGGACGCCCAGAGTCGGCGGCCCGGCGAACGGCGACTGCTTGTGTGTCACGTTCCTCTCTCGCCTCCGCTCGGCGAGCACCTGGCTTAGCCCTGCATGCTGGTTGTTCATGTCTCCCCCTTCCTGCATCTCAGGCTGCTTTCCAGCGGCAATGCTGGGCCGTTCGGCCGGCCGAGACATCGGGGGTGACCTCAATCTCTGCGGCCGCCTGACTGCGGCTGGCCACAGTTGTCGGCGGCGCCAATGGGGCCGGTCGACGCTGGGTGCAGCTCGGGCCACTCCCGAACGCGATAATTCGTGCTGGCCACAATGCGTGCCCTGGAGGCCTGTGGAACGATCAGCTCGTGGGTCCAACCGTGCTCATCGTCGACGACCACGAGGCCTTCCGGGCCTCCGCTCGGGCGTTGCTGGAGGCCGAAGGCTTCGACGTCGTCGGTGAGGCAGCCGACGGGGCAGAAGCCGTGGCGGCCGTCGCCGCCCTGCGGCCTGAGATCGTCCTGCTCGACATCCAGCTGCCCGATCTCGACGGCATCATCGTGGCCGAGCAGCTCGCCGCGGCGCCGGATGCACCTGCAGTCGTGCTCATCTCCAGCCGGGACGCGGCAGCCTATGGGCCTCGCCTCCAAGGGTCGCCCGCGCGGGGATTCATCCCCAAGAGCGGGCTGTCTGGGGAGGCGCTCGCCGCCCTGATCGGCTGAGCAAGCCGATGCGGCGGCTTGGCCTGGTCGGATTGGCCGGCGCCACGCTCGGCCTGACCGCCGAGTGGGTTGGGTTCGGCTGGGACGATCCGCGCCACTGGATCCCCGATCTGGCCGTCGGCTGGACCCTCATCAGCTGCGGAATCATCGCCTCAAGGCGGCGACCGGAGAGCCGCACCGGCCCGCTGATGGCGACGACCGGCTTCACCTGGTTTGTGGAGAACTTCGCCCAGGTCGATGTGGCGGCGGTGGCCTGGGCGGCGGCGCACCTGGTGTACCTGCACCGCGGACCCCTTGTGCAGTTGGTACTCGCCTACCCATCCGGACGGCCAGGGTCGCGACTTGTCCGAGCAGCCGTCGCGGTCGGCTATGCGGCGGCGGTCATCACGCCGATCTGGCGGAGCGAGGCCGCCACGATCCTGCTGGCCGGGCTGCTGCTCGGGGTCTGCGCGCGCGAGTATGGTCGGGCGGTTGGCGGGGCCCGACGG
>DASQUF010000032.1:0-3123 GCA_035641435.1 Propionibacteriaceae bacterium
ACGTCGTCACGCATCCAGCGCGCGATCATGTTGGCGCCACCCTTGTCGTCGGTGGCCCGGGAGCCCTCCGGCGGCTGCTCGCCCGGCTTGTACTTGCCGGTCAGCACGCCCTGGGCGATCGGCGACCAGACGACCTGCGAGATGCCGAGCTCCTCCGAGGTCGGGACGACCTCACCCTCGATGACCCGCCACAGCATCGAGTACTGCGGCTGGTTGGAGATCAGCTGGAAGCCCAGGTCCTCGGCGAGCGCATGCCCGGCCCGCAGCTGGTCCGCGGTCCACTCGCTCACGCCGACGTAGAGCACTTTGCCCATCCGGACCAGGTCGGCGAAGGCCTGCATGGTCTCTTCGAGCGGAGTCTCGTAGTCGTAGCGGTGCGCCTGGTAGAGGTCGATGTGGTCGGTCTGCAGCCGGGTCAGGGAGCCGTTCGCGGCCTCCAGAATGTGTTTGCGGGACAGGCCGAGGTCGTTGGGGCCCTTCGGCCCGATCGGCCCGAAGACCTTCGTCATGATCTCCAGCGACTCCCGCCGCTCGCCCTTGAGCGCCTCGCCGAGCACCGTCTCCGCCCGCGTGTTGGCGTAGACGTCGGCGGTGTCGAACGTGGTGATGCCCGCATCGAGCGCGGCGCGTACGCAGCTGTGGGCCTGTTCGTTCTCCACCTGGGAGCCGTGGGTCAACCAGTTGCCGTAGGTGATCTCGGAAATCTTGAAGCCGGAGTGGCCGAGGTAGCGATATTCCATGCTCGCTTTCTATCCAGTGTCCCCAGCCGCCAATCGGCTGTGCGCAGATTCGAGCAGACGAGGCACGGTGGGGCTACCGTTGGCAACGCCAGGGGGAACCTGCGGCGAAGGTGCTGCGGGACGATCGGAGATGACAGTGTCGCCAGCGGCCGCCGCCACGATGGCCCGCCGACCTAGACAGCTCGTCGTCGCCCTGCTGGCCGTGACGATGGCTCTGGTCGTCACCTTCGGGACCGTCCTGGTCGTCCACGTCTACGTCACCCCGATCCCGCGCACCCGGGCGCTGGTCAACATCAACGGCGAGGCGAACCTGCCGGCGTGGTGGAACAGCGCGCTGCTGATGACGATCGGTTTCTTGGCGCTGGTCGCGCGGGCGCTCGAGACCGAGAAGGCGGGCCGCCGAGCCTGGCTGACCGTCGCGGTGGCCGGCCTGGCCCTCAGCCTCGACGAGATCGCCGGCCTGCACGAGCGACTGGGCGCGCAGATGCGCGCCATGGGCATCGAGGTCCCGACGTTCGCCTGGCTGGTGCCTGGCGTGATCATCGCAGCGGGGTTGTTCACCGTGCTGGTCGTCGTAGGACGAGCGCTTCCGGAGCGTGCGCGGCGCTGGCTCTTCGTCGCCCTGGTGTGCTACCTCGGCGGAGCGCTGGGCGTCGAGGCCATCAACGGAACGCTCCGCCATGCCGACCGGCTGCTCTACTACTGGATCGGCACCACGGTGGAGGAGACGATCGAGATGGTCGCCTGCGTGATCGCCATCGGCGCGATCGCCCGGGTGATCGCGGACCGGCTGCAACTCTTCGGTTCACCCAACCCGGCCTCCGCGATCCGAGCCGACTAGAACTCGTCGGCCACGGCCTGGCGGGCCGCGGCGACGGCGCGAATCCGTACTCCTTCGCGGTACGGCGCCTCGGTGCGGGCGGTCGGCCGCAGGACCAGCTCGGCATCGGTCGACCCAGCCAACCGGTCGGCGACGAGGTCGAGGAAGCCGGAGGCACTCCCCCAGGGCCCGCCGACCAGGACGCCCTGTGGGTCGAGCAGCGCAGCGACCGAACCGATCACGCCGGCCACGGCCCCGGCGATCTCGCCGGCCCGGCGCCGGTCAGCTGCGGAGCTGCCCTCCAGGATGGCGCGGACCCGGCGGACGTCGATCGCCGCGGAGCGGGGCTCGAGCAGATCCCAGGCCGCGAAGCTCTCGAACAGCGTTCGGTCCTGCCCGCCGGGCCCGGTCGTCCGGATGTGCGCCAGCTCGCCGGCCAGGCCGCGACTGCCGCGTACGACGGCCCTGTCGATCACGACGGCGCCGCCGATGCCCTCCCCGAGATAGCACAGCACGAAGTCGTCGAGATGGGTGGCGTTGCCGTGCTCGAGCTCGGCCAGCGCGGCCCAGTTGACGTCGTTGTCGACCTCGACAGCCGGCGCGAAGGGCCGCAGCACCTCCGCCGGCGCGAAGGCGCCCACCAGGAACGGCGAGTACGCCGAGGGAGCCAGCTGGCCGGTCTGCCGGTTCACCGGCCCGGCCATGCTGACCACGCAGCTGCGGATGGTGCCCTTCGTCTGACCGACGACCGCCTCGACCGCCGCCCGGACGACGGGTGCGAGGTCGGCACCGTCGACGGGAGCCCGCACGGGCTCTTCGGCGTGGGCCAGTGGCCCGTTCCTCAGGTCGAAGGTGTCGACGCGAACGCCGTCGGGTCCGATTGCAACGGCGATTGCCGCGGCATGGTCGGCCCGGAGCCGGCAGTAGGTGCCGGCCCGGCCCCGACCGCCGACCTGGCGGCCGCTCTCGGCCACGAGACCGGAGTCGGTCAGTCGCCGCACGCTCTCGGAGATGGTCGGCTTGGAGATCCCGGTGCGGGCGGCGATCTCCGCGCGGGTCAGGCTGTCGGCGACCAGCAGCTGCTCGAAGACGCGCCGGTCGGTCAGCCGGCGCAGCATCTCCGCAGCCGGGCGCTCGGGTTCGCTCGCGGTGATGGTCACCGGAGACCGTCGGCTCTCACAGACCGAGCCCGCGTCGGCCGATCTCGTTGAGCTGACCGGGCTGGAACCGGTTCGGCCAGGATGCCTCGTAGTGCTCCTCCGGGAAGTCGAAGGGGCTGCGACCGGCCAGGAACGCCTCACGGACCAGGCCCGCGTAGCGCTCGTTCTTGCCGCACGCAGGCGCGGCGGGGATGTACATCACGTTGCCCCAGCCCTGCTGGTTCTGCACCGGCGCCACCGAGTGGATCATGTCGCAGTGCCACCACACCGAGTCGCCCGGCTGGACGCTGGGGATGGCGGACAGGGCGTCCATCAGCAGCCCGTGCCACTGCTCGGTCGCGGGGAAGGTGCGGTTGGGCTTCACGCCGCACATGTCGTCCTCGGGCACGTCCGGCAGCAGCGG
>DASQUF010000033.1:0-5406 GCA_035641435.1 Propionibacteriaceae bacterium
CTGGAGCGTCAGCACACGCCGCTCCTGGCCGATGAGCATCGAGAAGTACCAGGGGCGAAGGCTGCCCTAGCAGACTGCTCGATCGGCCAGTCGTGAGGCTCAGGCACAAGACGTCACCCCGGCTCAACAGGAGCGGGTCGCTGAGGACTACAGCGCGGTCGAGCTGACACCACACTACGGTGTCGTCTCGGGCCGGAACAGGTGGCGAGCACGGCGGCTCGCCCTCCGTGGACATGGAGCTGGCCAGCGACTCCCGGAACTGGATCCGCAGGCATCGGGAGCAGATGGCCTCGGCGCAGACCACGCGTTCGCAGAACCCAGAGCACTCCACCACCACCCCGCACACGATGCAGCTGGGAGCGTGCCGGGCCGCTTCGGTGGGTTTCATCCGGCCGCCTCGTGATCGTCGTGCCGGCCCGGGTCCGCTCCAGCGCCACCCGGCCGCGTCCTCCCTTCGGAGCAGCCCGACGAGACGGCCGTGGAGGTGGTGATCGGCGAGTTCGGCAGGTCGTGGTGGACCATGTAATGGGGCCAGCTCCCTCGATCGGGACATGGGGCTGGAACGTGCTGGGGCTGGCTCCCACATCTCATTTCGCTGTGATGGATCAGCCCCGACCAGGTCGGGGGGTGTAGGTGATATGAGTGGTACACAGCCGATCCGGCGCATCAGCGCTGAGAGCTGGCTCGACGATACTTCCGCGCAACCGCGCGAGCCGCTCCGGTCGGTTCGTCTGCAGATATCGACCCGCTGTCCGGTGCCAGGAGCTGGCAGGATGATCGCCTGCGGCGGCCATGCTCGGCCCACGTGAATCGCGCTTCAGCGCACACCGCCAAGGACTATCCTCTGTGACCAGCAAGAGCGTGGCTCGAGGGAGGTTGTGATCCTCCCAGATCGCGAGGAGCGAACCGTCGACGGCGAGGTGAACTGATGAGCGCTCAGGCGTCGCGCTTACCGGTGATCTACTTCGGACATGGCAACCCGATGAACGCGATCCTGGACAACGCCTGCACCAAGGCTTGGCGGTCGATCGGCGCCTCGATCCCCAAGCCTCGCGCGATCCTGTGCGTGTCCGCGCACTGGTATGTCTCGGACACGCGGGTCACCTCGATGGAGCGACCCCGCACGATCCACGATTTCGGTGGATTTCCCCGCGAGCTCTACCAGGTCCAGTATCCGGCCCCGGGCGACCCTTCCCTCGCCGCGCGGGTCGCGGAGCTGCTGCGACCCACGGTGACGACCCTTGACGACCGCTCCTGGGGCCTCGATCACGGAACCTGGTCCGTGCTCACGCATGTGTTCCCCGAGGCCGACGTTCCGGTCATACAGCTGAGCATCGACGAGACGCAGCCGGCGGCGTTCCACTACCAGCTCGGCGGCCGACTCGCACCGCTTCGCGACGAGGGCGTGCTGGTGATCGGGAGCGGTAACCTCGTGCACAACCTCCACGCGTACGCATGGGGCGCACATGCAGTGGAGCCGTTCGACTGGGCCGTACGGTTCGAGATGCAGGCGCGTCGGCTGCTCGTCGCGCACGATCACGCGCCACTTATCGACTACGAGAGCCTGGGGCCTGATGCGCACCTCGCCGTGCCCACGCCCGACCACTACCTCCCGCTCCTGTACGTCATCGCCGGTTGCCGCGGCGACGATGAGATCAGCTTCCCGGTGGAGGGTATCGACGGCGGCTCCGTCTCAATGCTTGCCGTCAGGGTCGGGTGACCTCCCGTGGGCAGCGGGAGATCGTCGAGACCACGGGGATCACCGTCCGCTGCGGTACCACCATCGCCGCCTGCCGTCGGGAGGGCGACGACGGCCGGTTACGGTCTTGTTGCAGGACGGCTCCACCCTCCACGGCGATGAGCTGCTGGTCGCCGCCGGGCGGCGGCCACGCACCGACGACCTTGGCCTGGAAACGGTCGGCCTCCAACCCGGCGGCTACGTCGAGGTCGACGACCAGCTCCGCGCCAGCGGCGTGCCGGGAGGCTGGCTGTACGCGGTCGGGGATGCCAACGGGCGGGCGCTCTTCACCCACCAGGGCAAGTACCGCTGACAGCGCCGTCGGGGGTGGACCACCACGACCTCTGCGCCCAGTGCGTACAGCGCCCAGGTTCCCCGCTCGGAGCGGGCCGAGGTCGTGGGCGTGCCGAGCGGCAGGTCGACCAGGCGGAACGACGGGGCAATCCGGACCTTGAGCAGGGCGATGGGTCGGTCACCCTCGTAGCGAATCTTGGCCGGTGCGTAGCGAACGAACACCACTCTTCTCCCTTCTCCATCAGGTAGTACGGCGGTCCTCGGCCGGCGACGCCGGGAACCGGCGGGTGGCGAGGATGCGGCATTGGTAGCGACCGGCGGGTGCCTGGACCTCGACCTGCTCGCCGACGCGGCGGCCGAGCACCGCCTGGGCCAGCGGTGACTCGACCGAGATGCGCAGCTGGTCCAGCGGGGCCTCGACCGGGTCGACGAGCAGGAACCGCTCGGTCTCGTCGGCGGCGAACTCGACCAGGACCTCGTCGCCGAGCTCGACGACACCGGGCTGCTCGGGCGGCAGCTCCTCGGTGGTGATGGCCTGGGCAAGGATCTCGTTGAGACGGGCCAGCTCGGCGGCCCCTCGCGCGTAGGTATCGTCGCTCCACCCGGCCTGGTCGGGTTCGGCGGCCAGCCAGGCGACCCGCTCCAGCAGCCATCGCTGGCCGTCCGGGGTCAGCACCGGGGCCGTGGTGGGGCTGGCGGCGTCGTGGTCTGCGGTGCGCGCCATGGATACCTCCTTGGAGGCTGGTAGGGAGCTGCGCTCGCAACAGGAGCCGGATAGGACCTGCGGTCACGACCGGCTACTTGCCTATGGCAATGCCCGGGTCGCGCCAGCATTCAAGTTAATAGTACTACTTCATGTATCTACTTCAAGTTAAGCTATACTTGATGTAGCCGGCAGCCCAAGCCAGGAACCAGGCCCAGAGCTATGGCACCAGATCGCTCCCGGCTCTCAGGCCGCGTAGCGAGGCAGTACCGGCCGCGGAGCAAGCAACACTCCAGCTCCATACAGGCGAAAGTCGCATCGAGGGAGGACTGATGAAGAGCCTGGTACGAGACGTGATGACCACCAAGGTCGAGACAGTCGAGCCCTGGGCCCCGTTCACCGAGACCGTCACCCGAGATCGCGCCGTCCACGGCGTGGAGGGCGTGGTCCGGGTCGAGGACCGGCTCACCTTCGACGTCGACGACCACGACCTCGGGATGCCGATGACCTTGCCGTGGATGGGCCCACGAGCGCTCCAGCAAGGGGATGGCATACGACGCTGACGCCAGCGAGGACTCATGACTCCCGATGAACTGAGGGCGTGACAACACCTGCAAGCGGCGCAGGACATCAGCGAAGGAACGGAGGAAACCTGTGTTTGAGTTCCTCGGCGTCGCCGGAATCGCGATCTCGATGCTGGCCTATCTGCCCCAAGTCGTCCACCTCGCGAGGGAACACTGCTCCGCGGGCGTCAGCCGCCGCGCATGGGCAATGTGGTTGGTGAGCAGCCTGCTCGTCGGCACCCTTGCCGTCCATCGCGGGGACCTGGTGTTCATCCTGCTCCAGATCAGCAGTCTGATGTCGGCCGCCATCATCCTGATGCTGGCGCAGAGATACCGCGGGATGGTGTGCGAAGTTCACGCGCTCCGCCCCCTGCCGGGCCAGCCCGACCGTCCGCGAGCGCTCCGAGGCGAGGCAACGTCGTTACCGGCAACGACAAGGCCTGCACGTTGATGTTGTGCGACAACTCCTAGAACACGCGACACCGAGGCGGTGATCTGAGATGCCAACTATCGCCATCAACGGGCTGGGCGGATCGGCCGCGCGGCCCTGAAGATCCTGCTCGACTCCGAGGGGCTCGAGGTCGCCGCGGTCAACGACATCGCCGCCGCCGACAACCTCGCCTACCTGCTCAGGTACGACACCGTCTACGGGCGCTACCACCGCCAGGTCAGCGCCGAGGACGGGGCGCTGGTGGTGGACGACCGGCGGATCCCGGTGTTCGCCGAGCGCGACCCGAGCGCCCTGCCCTGGGGCGACCTCGGTGTCGACCTGGTGCTGGAGTGCACCAAGGGACGCTTCGATCAAGGAGTTGGGCGTCAACGGCCCGACCGGAACGGCATTCGGGACGTCGGCGGCGGGTCGGGGCCGTGGAGCTCTCCGCGGTCTTTCCGCACCGCGTCGGCGGCCTGCTCGGGGTCGACACCGCAGAACACCATGACATCGGTGGCGACCATCTGAATGCCAACGCTCGCTGCGAGTGCTGCTTGGGACTGCGGGGCGCTGTCGGCGGCCCGGCGGGCGATGGCCAGTGCGCGATCCGCCGCCCGCTGGCGGGTCGGACGATCCCCGGGCTTCTCGGCGAGGTCGGCGACCGCACCGGCCAGTTCCCGCACGCTCGGGGCAAGCCTCCGGCGATCGGCCGCATTCATGGCCGGCGTGGTGCGTGTGAGCTTCAGGCAGCTGCCGCCGAGGAGGTCAAGGTGACCGGCGTTCTCACGCTCGCGCACCACCGGCGCCATCCGCATTCGCCATGCCAGGGAGTGGCGGACGACCCGCGTACTGGCTCGCCTCATGCGGCTCACCTCGGCCAGGCGGTCGCGAAGGTCACGCATGAGCAAACAGCCGATTTGCTGCGGCAACGGCCCTTCGCCGAGACGCCCACCTCGGATGTGCGGTGGCGTGGGAGGCTCGAGCTGCCCGCGTTTGCTGCGACTTCGCGACGAGTTCGCTGCGGTTGGCAGGTTGTACAGGTCCACCGACTCTCTCCTTCCCTGGTCTTGCCGAACGCGCCGCGGGTGACGCGGGAAGTATTTCGCGGAGAGGGTGTTGATCGGTGCTGTCGACTCGCCGGTCAGCCGATTGATCAGCCAGTCGGCGGCCTCGCAGATCCGCGTCGATCACGACCAGGATCGGGCCGCGCACCACCCCGTCGAGGGCCTTGATCAGGTGCGGCTGGCCCTCCGACTCGGCCAGCGCCGCCCGCCCTGGGCGCTCAGGTCACGGTGGAGGGAACGGCCTGCGGCATTGTTCCCTCGAGGGCAACCTGGGCGGGCGTGCCAGCCGTCAGCCGCACCGACTTGCCACTCACGATGACCTCCTCGGTCCCGCCGTCGGGGCCGCCGAGTCGTAGCGTGACGTGCTCGTGGTCGACGGCGACGTGGATCGGGCGGCCGCGCCAGCGGAGGCGGAAGCGGATGCCTTCCCAGTCGTCGGGCAACCACGGATTGAGGGCCACCCGGCCGCCGAGGATGCGCAGCCCACCGAACCCGTTGACGAGGATCTGCCAGGTCCCGCCCGCGGAGGCGATGTGCATGCCCTCGTCGGTGTTGCCCTGGTTGTCGCTGAGGTCCACATAGGCCGAGCGCTCGAAATACTGGACCGCCCGAGT
>DASQUF010000034.1:0-5017 GCA_035641435.1 Propionibacteriaceae bacterium
CTCAGAGCTGAAGCGCCGAACGCTGACGAAGGTGACGGCAGTGTCCGCTCGACGCAGGGTCCACCACCCACAAGATCGCCAGAATGGCTGCCCTCACCGGCAAGCGGTTGCATGCCCTCGTCCAGTTCACCCCCTGCGGCAATACCGGAAGGTTGATCAAGTATCGAGTCACATCCACAGCACGCCGTCGTCCTCGTGCTCGCGGACCCGGAATGTGATCATCCGGTGCAGCAGGTCGCTCGGCACGGGCTTGCCGTACGGGACCTGGACTGTGCCCTTGCCGGTGGCGAAGCCGGTGAGATCGGCGTCGAACGCCTCGCAGGTGCTGGGCGTGAACGCGATGTTCGCGTGCTTCGCGTGGCCGCTGACCATGAACAGGATCGTCCCGGAAGGATGCAGCCACGCGCGGGAGCCCCACTTGATCGCCTCGCTCGCTTCGGGAGCCGCTTCGTGGGCGAGCGCACGCAGCTGCTCCAGCAGCTCGCGGCCCTGCCCGGTGAGGCCCACGAGGTACTCGTCGATTGATTGCGGCCGGCCCACCGCGACAGTGTGGCACCACCCCACCCTCCGGCCGCCGGCCTCGCGGCATAGCGGACGGTCATCGGGCGGACTCGCTTCTTCGTCAAGCCGGGTCGGCTGCCAGGATGTGGCGGATGCAGGACGATCACAACGTGCCGAACTGGGACTCGGACCTCGTGGCTTACTACGACAGCGAGGTCCGGGCGCGGGCCGAAACTGAGCTTCCCCGGCCGCGGATCGTGCATCGGACAGCCTTCACCGATTTGGTGAAGGTGCGAAGGTCGGGGCACTGTCTTGGAGATCGGATCGGGGCCTGGGCGAGATGGTCAGGCGTTCGCGGCTGCGGGGCTGGCGTACACCGGTGTCGATCCGTCGCCGGTCGCGGTCGCTTACTGTCGTTCTCTCGGTCTGCAGGCGGCGGTCGGCTCGGTTCTCCATTTGCCGTTCCGGCGCGCTTCGTTCGACGCGGGCTGGACGATGAGCACGCTGCTCCACATCGGTGACGACTTCTTGGATCATGCGCTGCGGGAAATCGCGCGGGTGCTGCGGCCCGGTGCACCGGTGGTCATCGGATTGTGGGGGAACCGGACGGGACACGAACGTGCCTAATGGGTTGATGCATACGCGAACCAACGGGTAAGGGACGGCCCGCTGGCTATGGGGAACCAGCAGAACACTGCTTCACCACCGAGCTCTCCAGCAGCTTCTCCTGCACGAAGGGATCGGCGGCGATGACGCTCTGCGCAGCCTCGACCGAATCGGCCTCGAACGTGATCAGGCCGCCCGACCTGTCGGCGAATGGTCCGCCCTCGTACCCCGGGATCTCAAGCCCACGCCAGTAGGCGGCGTGCTCAGGCGCGACCGTCCTGACCCGGTCGTCGGCCTTCATCCGGTAGAAGTACGCGATCTTCATCGCTCTCGATCTCTTTGTCGATCATGGGAGATGGCGTCGTTGGGGAGTAGTGGCACGGAGGCTAACCGCCCCGTGGTGAGTGAGCAGGCCGCGTCATAGCCGCTGTGTGACCCAGTGGGCGGCAGGCAGAAGCACGATCGCGATAACGGCCGCGCTACCCAGGATGTGCATCCATAAGTTGATCTGCACGCCCAGGTCCCCGAACCCGACCTCGAGTTGGCTCTGCCCAACGATAAACGGGACGACAGCCACAAGCCCGACGATGCCGGAGACAAGTGCGGCCGTCTCCCACCACGAGTACTGCTTGAACACCGCCCACGCCGCGATCGTGAAGCCGATGATCGCGACATAGGCCAGGACGTTGGTCAGCGTCCAGGCGATCCCGGTCGGCGGCGGCGTCTTCCCAGCCTAGCGGCGGTCATCCACAGGAAGGTCGTCCCGAACAGGAACAGGCCAAGCGCCAGGAGATTCCTGAACGTCCACATCGCTCCTCCCTCGGCTGCGGGATCTTCATCCCCGCCAGCTCTCGGCCCTAGATTCGGCCCCTGGAAATCCTCTGGATCATCACGAAGTCTCCGAACTCCAGCAGCACCAGCGCCGAGATAACCGAGCCGGCGATCCTACCGCTGCTTGAAACTCCTCATACGACGTCGCGTCTCTGCACGGCGACCAGCCCCAGCGCGGCGGGGATCACCGCCCACGCAACCAGCGCCGCCAGTGCGGCCGGCATGCTGACCTGGTCGCCGACACCGGCCACAACCCTGGTCAGACTGTCCGGGATCCACGACGCTGCGTCGTTCACCAGCTGCACCGCCAGCGGCGGCACGATGAACAGCAGGAGCACCGAGGCCGTGACGGCGCCGCCCACGTTGCGCACCAACGCCCCGAGACCGGCCCCCAGCACGGCCCCGGCAGCGCCGGCCAAGGTCGCGGCGACCAGGAGTTGGGCCACCGCACCGGCGGAGACCAGGAAGCCGTAGTCGGTGAGCGGCAGCGCGCCGGCGACCGCGCCGATGACCATAGCCTGGCCGACCAGGCCCAGCAGGCCCCCGGCGAGCATGACCGCGGTGAGCTGGGCGAGGACCGCGCGGTAGCGCCGCGGAGAGGTCAGGAACGTCGGTACTACGGTGTTGTGGCCGAACTCCCGGGCCACGGCGATGGCCCCGAACAGCCCGGTCCCGATCATCGCGTTGGCCGCAAACGCCATCAGGGATTGCTGGTCCTCTGCGGTGGCGATGAAGGCCTTGCTGCCGTCCATGTCGGTCCCCATCACCACGACCGCCGCGTCCAGGCCGGCGATGACGACGAGCACCGCGAGGAAGCCCCACGGCAGCTTGGTGGTGCTGAGCTTGCGCAGCTCCGCGCGTACGAGTCGTAGCCACCTCATCGCAGCACGACCTCCTTCTCCCTCCTGGCGGCGGCCGAGGGCACTCCGTGGTGCTCGGCGTCGCCGGTCCATTCCATGAACAGGTCCTCCAGCGACCCGACCTGCGGGGCCAGCCCGTGCAGGGCGGCGCCTGCGGCGCAGGCGCGGTCTCCGATCTGCTCGACCGAGAGGCCGCGGACCAGCAGCGCGCCGTCGGTGGTCGCCCGGACCGTGCCCCCTGCCTCCTCGAGGATGCCGGTCAGCAGGCCGGAGGTCGGCGTCCGCACCGAGATGCCGGTTTCCTGGAGATCGGACAGGACGCCGGTGGTCACCAGCCGGCCCCGGTTCACGACGACGACCTCGTCGGCGAGGTGCTCGACCTCCGCCAGCAGGTGGCTGGACACGAACACGGTGCCTCCGGCTGCGGCCCGCGCCCGCAGCAGGTCGCGCAGGTCGCGGAGGCCCTGCGGGTCCAGGCCGTTGCCGGGCTCGTCGAGCACGAGCACCGGCGGATCGCCCAGCAGAGCCCCGGCCAGCCCCAGACGCTGCCGCATGCCCAGCGAGTACGCGCCGGCATGCCTGTCGGCGGCCTCCGCGAGCCCAACCAGGTCCAGCATCTCGTCGACGCGGGCCTGGGGGATGCCAGACCCGTCGGCCAGGATCCGCAGGTGGTTTCGGCCACTGCGCCCAGGGTGGTAGGCGTGCTCGAGGAGCACCCCGACCGTCCGCACCGGGTCACGCAACTCTCGGTAGCGGGTGCCGCCGATCGTGGTCCTGCCGTGGTCGGCGGCGGCGAGATCCAGCAGGATCTTCATCGTGGTGGACTTGCCGGCGCCGTTGGGCCCCAGGAAACCGGTGACCCTGCCCGGCTCCACCGTGAACACGAGATCCTCGACAACGGTGCGCTTTCGGTAACGCTTGGTGACGTTCTCGATCTTCAACTGGTGCATCTCTACTCCTCCGGACCCTTACACCTCGACCTTGCTCACGGTGACACCCGACCCGGGATGGGCCGGTGGTCCAAGCTCCCGTGTCAGGCAGCGTTGATGTGCGGGGACGGCCGTCGTGGTCACAATCCACTCGTCGGTCGACAAGGCCCGTGCGAAGCCTTCAGGCGTACCCCGCAACCCTTGCTCTGCCCAGTCTGCAAAGGCCCAGGGTCACCAGACAGTGCCGAACGTCCCTTCCGGGCTGAGACCTTCGCACCCGCTTGCGTCAATGACCCGACTGGTGGCAATCGCCTACCTCATGAGCCGACCGCGGCTGGCGCGCGCCACGGCCAGCAGCAAACGACCGACTGATCGCGACGCGCAACCGCCTGCGCTGCCGCCACGCTGCACGCCGAATTCGGCGCGAAGGCGCACCCCGCCGCCCGGACCAGGCGGGCCAGGCGCAGGGCCTCGAAGAGGATCGGGAACGCCTCCTGATTGCGACCGGAGCGGCGGAACAGCGGCTGATCGCTCGCGTCGAAACAGGCGACCATCTTAGGGCAATGCTTGACCCGTCGGCGGCCCGAATCGGATGAGCCGCCCCGCGGCAAATGAGGACGTCGGGTCGGTGCGATGAGCTGACATCTGGTTGGTTGTCTACGTCAGCCCGCAGTTGCCGTCGAGGGGACGCTCGCGCCAACGCCCGGGAGACCGCGGCGACGGATGGCTCGAGGAGGCCGATCTGGCTGAGGTCGCCCACGCTTGCGACGAGGCTGTTCGTGCGATGGTGCGGGAGTCACGGCCAGCCGTGCGCGATCGTGAACCTCTCGGAGGCCCCTTGCGTAGTAAGAATCAGCAGGCTGGCTGTGTCCAACGGCCGCGAACCGTCAGAAGGGAGTCGCCCATGCGTGCTCTGCGGTTGCCGCGAGGCCGATCCGCCCACCGACCTTCGCGGCCGTATAGGTATGTCGTCTCGCTGCTCGCCGCCCTGGCGTTGCTTGCCGTACCGGCGGTCGCATCGGCCGCGAAGGGCTTCACAGAGCAGGTTGCCTCCGCCCGCTGGTCGACCCCGTTCCAGTGCCCGGATGGCTCCACGGCCGCCGACGGCCGCCTGATCGTGGAGACGGACAACTTCATCGAGGCGGGGACGACGCCGGACCCCAATCCGCCCCTCAGGGTCGGGTTCGTGGGTCAGTGCCCGGACGGCACCTTCAGTTGGGGCTTCGTACGGGCGGCGCCGACGCAGTTCGACCCGGACCTCAAGAACGTGAGTGTCAGCGGCACGTTCGC
>DASQUF010000035.1:0-2321 GCA_035641435.1 Propionibacteriaceae bacterium
CCGTCCTTTTTGAATACCGGCCGCAGCCGCGCCAGGCCCTCCGCCGTGGAGTCGGGCCGCACGTGCTCATCGGTGGTGAAGTCGAGGGTCTGCTTCTTCTGCTTGATCGGCACGGGCACGATCTGGCCAGCGAAGCTCTCCTCGCTGTGGGCCTTGGCCGCGAGCTGGTGGCTGCGGGCGGCGTAGGCGTCGCAGTCCTCCCGAGTGATGCCGTACCGCTCCGCGACGTTCTCCGCGGTGATGCCCATGTGGTAGTCGTTGAAGGCGTCCCACAGGCCGTCGTTGACCATGTGATCAACGATCTTGGCGTCCGGCAGTCCCATGCGGTAGCCGTAGCGGCCCTTGGGCAACAGGAAGGGCGCCTGGTCCATGTTCTCGATCCCGCCGGCCAGCACCACCTCGGCGTCGCCGAGGGCGATCTCCTGGGCAGCATTGACGATCGCCTGCAGTCCCGAGCCGCACATCCGGTTGAGGGTCAGTCCCGGCGCCTGGACCGGGACACCGCTCTTCACCCCGACCTGGCGGCCGGGGTTCATGCCCTGACCCGCGGACAGGATGTTGCCGACGATCACCTGGTTGATGCGCGCGGGGTCGATACCCGAACGCGCAAGCACGGCCCTGCCCACCGTGGCACCGAGGTCGGTGGCCGGGACGTCCTTGAGCGCCCCGCCGAACGTGCCGATCGCGGTGCGCAGCGGAGTTGAGACAACGATGTCTGCCGCGCTGTTACCAAAACTCATTGTCCGTCACCTTTCTGTCAGGAATTCTGCGATGATCTCGGCCAGTTCCACCGGCCGGTCGAACACACGAGGTGTCCGCCGCCGCGTCCTCGGTCTCATTGTCGTGGCTGGAGGTTTTGCAGCCGGACCGTTCCTCGTGCGACGAGGCGGCCGCTCTCGTCGGTGATGCGGACGTCCCACAGTTGCTGGGTTCGTCCCTGCTGAACGGGTGCGGCGGTGACGGCGACGGTGCCGGTGGTCATCGAGCGGAGGAAGTCGGTGTTGTTGTTGGTGCCGACCGCGATTTGGCCGCGGTCGGCCACGGCGGTGGTCGCGCCGACGCTGGCGGCGCTTTCGACGGCTGCGGTGTAGACGCCGCCATGGACCACGCCCCAGGGGGTGTGGTGTGCCGGGCCGAGATCGATCACGCCTTCCACCCGATCCCCGGCGACGTGGGTAAGCCGGAGTCCGGCGGCCGCCACAAAGGCGCTGGCGTTGTCCAGGTCTGGTGCACCCGGAGGTTGTGCTCCGGTCACGGTCGTTCCTCCGTCAACGCGCATGTCTCCTCACAACGTTGTCCGGGTGGCTTGACGCCGTAGCTGCGGGTAGTGGGCGGTCAGGTCCGCGCCGAGCGCCGGTCTGACGTCGCGGCTGATGCTGTCGACCGGGTGAACGCCGGCGAGCGCCCCGGTCGGCTTGCCGTTGCCGATGGGAGGTTCGGACGGCTTCGACGATGACCGCGTCACCCATCGCGGTCGCCTCCTTGGACTCGGGTGCGGAAGGGGTGGTTGTCGGCTGCTGAGGGGTGGTCAGGTCAGCGGCGGGAGAATCCGGCGGGTTTGCCGGCCGAGGGCCAGCAGCCGGCCGGCTTGACTCCAGACGGCGGCGTCGTCCACCGCCCAGCCGCTGCCCGCGTCCTCAGCCCGGATCCGGACCAGCGCCCAGCCGGCGCCGGGCGCATCATCGAGCGCGGTGCCGAAGTGCACGGTCAGCTCGGCGGAGGGCACCGGCCGCGGGGTGGTCCAGGTGGCGAACAGCGCCGGCGGCAGGGCGTCGGTCAGCACCGTCGCGGCCTCGGCGTCGAGCGGACGGTCGTCCCTGAACCGCATCCAGGCGACCAGCTCGGCCCGCTCGCCGCCGGCCAGCGGCCGGGCCGTGGTAGCGGGCCGGATCTCTAGCTGCCGGGCGAACTCGGCCAGCTCTCGCGGCAGCGCCAACGGCGGGCAGTCGTCCGGGCCCAGCACCGTCGGGGTGCAGCTTCCGTTGTGGTCCGGACCGGAGCGCGACGCACCGAAGGTCGCCGAGCCCACCAGCACCAGCGCGCCACCCTGCTCGGCCCGAACTGAGCACACCGCGGCGTCGCGCCCGACCCGCTCCACGACGGCGTGCCGGGCCAGCGGCCGGTCGGCGACCGGCGCCAGGAAGTGCGTGGCCAGCGCACGCACCGGACGGTCCTCGCCCAACTCCCCGACCAGCCGGGCCCGCATCGCGGCCAAGCCGAGCGCGGCCAGGTAGCCGCCATGGGTGCCGGGACCAGACCCCCACGAGCGGTCGATCCGGGCCACCACGGGCGCCGGCCCGTCATTTCGCGGGGTCCTGCCT
>DASQUF010000036.1:0-7041 GCA_035641435.1 Propionibacteriaceae bacterium
CTGGCGCAGCAGGGTGACGTGCGGCCGGAGCGGCCCGAGAAGCTCCGGGTGCATGGAGCGGTCACGCAGAATGGATAGAACTCTGACTACGACGCCAACCCGGCGTCACGACAAGGTGTGAAGTTATGAGAAGGCACGAGCGCAGCGAGTTCCAGCCACACCGGCGAGGTGCGTAGGCATGGAACTGCTCCTGCCGCTGCTGATCCCGATGGCCTGGTACGACCCGTTCGTCTCCATCGGCAGCGCCATCATGCAGCCGCTCTACTGGGTGGTCTCGGGGATCCTGGTGCTCGCCCACGGGATCTTCGCGCCGGTCTTCGGCTCAGACTCCGGCTGGACCTGGGCGCTGGCGATCGTCATGCTGACCGTGGTCATCCGGACCGCGCTGATCCCGCTGTTCGTCAAGCAGATCAAGTCCTCCCGGTCGATGCAGCTGCTGCAGCCGAAGGTCCGCGAGCTCCAGAAGAAGTACGGTCACGACCGGGAGAAACTCGGTCAAGAGACCATGAAGCTCTACAAGGACAACAACGCCAACCCGCTGGCGTCCTGCCTGCCGCTCCTGCTGCAGATGCCGATCTTCCTGGCCCTGTTCCGGGTGTTGGACGGCGTGGCCCGAACCGACGACGCCGGTAACCCGTACGTCCGCGGCTATTGGCTGAAGCAGAACCCCGACCTGGTCGACTCGCTGAACCAGGCGACCATCTTCGGGGCCAGAATCTCCGACACCTTCCTCAAGGTGCCGTTGTCCGATGGCATCAGCAGCGTCCACCTGGTCACGGTGGTCCTGATCATCGCCATGACGGTGACCTTGTTCATCACCCAGCTGCAGCTGATGCGGAAGAACATGCCGCCGGAGGCGCTGACCGGCCCGTTCGCGCAGCAGCAGAAGATCATGCTCTACATCTTCCCGCTGATCTTCGCCGTCGGCGGCATCAACTTCCCGGTCGGGGTGCTGATCTACTGGTTCACCTCGAACGTGTGGACGATGGCCCAGCAGTTCTACGTGATCCGCCGCAACCCGGCCCCCGGAACCCCGGCGTACGAGGCGTGGGAGGAGCGCCGCAAGGCGCGGCTGAAGCGGCACGGCGGCGGCGAGGAGCCCGAGGGTGGCGAGCCTGGGGGCAACGGCGCCCGACCGCTGGCCCCGGTGCCCAGCGGTGGCGGGGCGACCGCGGCCGCGACCGCGCCGCCGCGAGTGGTGCGGCAGCAGCCGCGTAAGCAGAGCCGGTCCAAGCGCAAGCGCTGAACCGGAACATCGCGGCCGGCGTACGGGTTCTCCGGCGCTGGCCCGACCGCAGAAAGGTATGGAAGTGAGCGACCAGACCGAGCTGGCCACAGCGCCGGCCGAGACCCAGGTTGACGCACCCGAGATGGACGTGACCGAGGTGGACGCCCCTCAGGCCGAGGCGGACGAGTCCGACGGACCGGAGAACCCGCTCGAGACCGAGGCGGAGATCGCCGCGGACTACCTCGAGGAGCTGCTGGACATCGCCGATCTGGACGGCGATATCGACACCTTCATCGAGGGTGACCGGGCGCACGTGTCGATCGTCAGCCAGTCTGAGGCGCTGGTGGGGCCGAACGGCGAGGTGCTCGACGCGCTGCAGGAGCTGACCCGGCTGGCGGTGATGACCGAGACCGGCGACCGCAGCCGGCTGATGCTGGATGTCGCCGGGTACCGCGAACGGCGGCGTAAAGAGCTGGTGGCCCTGGCCACCGACGCCGTACGTGAGGTCCAGGACTCTCGGGACCGGGTGCCACTGGCCCCGATGAACCCGTTTGAGCGCAAGATCGTGCACGATGCCGTCGCTGCCGCTGGGCTGACAAGTGAGTCGGAGGGCGAGGAGCCGCGGCGCCACGTGGTGGTCCTGCCGGTCTAGTCGCTGCCGGGGGTCAGATCTCCGGCGTAACGTCGCGCCCGTGCCTGTCCAAACCGGGTCCAGGCGACAAGTCCGGCGCGATGGCCGCGATGGGGTCTCCCGGTGAGCCCGCGGGCGTCCGGGAGGCCGGTGAGCCGGCGGTGATCGAGGGCGTACGCGGTCGGTGGCGGGTCGATCCCGCTCTGCTGGGGCAGCCGTTCAGCGGGCGGGTGGCGCTGCTGTCCCGGTTCGACCGGCTGATGCACGACCGAAGCGGGTGAGAGAGGTCTTCAGGTTCGAGTACCAGCTGGAGATGTACAAGCCGGTCGCGAAGCGGCGCTGGGGGCTACCTCGCCCTGCCGATCCTGAGCGGCGACGCGCTCGTCGGGAAGCTCGACGCGACGGCGGACCGGAGGCCGGGGTGCTGCGGGTCGACGCGATCCACCAGGACGTGCCGTTCGATGGCGAGACCGCCGCGGGCGTACGGGCAGAGATCGACGAGCTGACCCGATGGCTGGGATTGGAGGTCAGCCTGCCGGCGTGTGGCAACAGTAGGGTTCCTTCATGGCGGACAACCGCATCCAGAACTACGTGAATGGCAAGCTGGTCGACTCGGCGGCGACCGGGTTTACCAGCGTGCGGACCAAGGACGACGCGACCGCGCTGCGGATGTCGCGAGACCTGGACTTCGGTTGCGTCTGGGTGAACAGCCGCATCCCGTTGGCCGCGGAGATGCCCCACGGCGGGTTCGGCCGGTCCGGCTACGGCAAGGACCTTCGGGCTACGGCCTTGAGGACTACACCCGGGTCAAGCACGTGATGAGCTCGTCGGAGGTGGTGGAGACCGTCTTCGGGTCCTCCGCTGCCGTAATAGGTCAATATGTCGACATTCTTGGTACGGAGGGAGTAGCAAGGGGGCTGATCGGGCCACGCGAAGCCGATCGGCTGTGGGATCGCCACGTGCTCAACAGCGTCTCGATCTCCGGCCTGGCCAGGAAAGATGCTGAGGTGGTCGATGTCGGCAGCGGGGCTGGCCTACCGGGGATCCCGCTGGCCGTGCTGCGGCCCGACCTACAGGTGACGTTGCTCGAGCCTCTTCTTCGGCGGGTTACGTTTCTGTCCGAGACGGTAGCTGCCCTCGGCCTGGAAGATCGGGTGCGCGTCCTCCGCGGCCGCGCTGAGGAGCATTCCGAGCGGTACGACGTGGTGGCGTCCCGCGCGGTGGCGCCGCTGGGACGGCTGGTGCAGTGGTGTGCTCCGCTGCGGCGGGCGGACGGAGTGATCCTTGCCCTCAAGGGTCGGTCCGCCGCCGACGAGATTGCGGACGCGAGCCAGATGCTCGCCGAGACCGACCTCGCGGCCGAGCTGCTGAGCGTCTCGGCTCACCCGGCGCTGGAGCCGGCCACCGTCGTCCGGTTGGGCCCAGCGACTGACTTCTCTCGCCGAGCCCGTTCAGGGGTCGGGGAGGTGCGCCTCGAGCCTGCGACTCAGCCGGGGCAATCCGCGTAGCCGCTGGCATCTTTTCCTCGATGACGGCAGATCCCAGAACCGCGGACGGCTGGGCGTGTGTCGGATCGCGTTGATACGGTGTGCGCGGTCGAGAATGGCCAGAACGTTGCCAAGAGTGTCGGGGGCCGAGTTCGATGGGTGCCGTCGTTGTTGAGAAGGTCGCACCAGGCCTGGGCTGGCCCTGGGATAGCTACGCCGACCCGGCGATCGGGTGGCCCGATGTTTCACGTGAAACCATGAGCGCCGACCCGCGGCGGGCCAGCCCGTTCATGCGCGGCAACGGCCCCCGGCGAGCCCGGTACGACGTAGACGAGGTGCCCCCGCTTCCCTCGCTCGAGCAGGACCTCGACGATGTTTCACGTGAAACCTCGCCAGCGCACCTGCCGGCTCCCCCGACTACCCGGATCTTCGTCGTGGCCAACCAGAAGGGTGGTGTTGGCAAGACCACCAGTGCTGTGAACCTGGCGACAGCCCTCGCCCTGGGTGGCCTCTCGGTGCTGGTGATCGACCTCGACCCGCAGGGCAACGCGTCGACCGCCCTCGGCGTGGACCACTCGGTGGGCACTCCTGGTTCCTACGAGGTAGTCATCGGTGGCGATCAGCTCGCCGACCACTTGGTGGGCTCGTCGGAGGCGCCCGGACTCGCCGTGCTGCCCGCCACCATCGACCTGGCCGGGGCCGAGATCGAGCTGGTATCGATGGTGGCTCGGGAGAACCGCTTGCTGCGGGCGCTCAACGCCTATCTGGCGGGCCATCACACCGACTACGTGTTCATAGACTGCCCGCCATCGCTCGGTCTGCTCACGTTGAACGCGCTGGTCGCAGCGAACGAGATCCTGATTCCGATCCAATGTGAGTACTACGCGCTCGAGGGGGTGTCACAGCTGGTGCGAACCATCAACCTGGTCAAGGGCGAGCTGAACAACCGGCTGCGGCTGACTACTGTCCTGCTGACCATGTACGACGGTCGGACGCGGCTGGCCGCGCAGGTGGCCGAGGAGGTACGGACCCACTTTGCGGCCGAGACGCTGCCGACGGTGATTCCCCGGTCGGTGCGGATCTCGGAGGCGCCGAGCTATGGGCAGTCGGTGCTGACGTACCATCCGGACTCGGCGGGTGCCGCCTCCTACCTGCACGCCGCCGAGGAGATCGCCCGCCGCGGCACGAGACGAGCCGACTGATGGCCACCGGCACCAAGAGTCGCGGCCTCGGGCGCGGCCTCGGCGAGCTGTTCCAGCGGACCGATCTGGACGAGGTACCCCATCCGGTCGAGCCAATGCGGTCCGAGCCTGACGAGGACGGCCCTTCGACAGGCTCAGGGCGCATTCCGGAGACGCCTACTGCGAAAGTTCCCATCCCTGAGGGGTCCTACTTCGCCGAGCTGCCGATCGAGTCCATCACGCCCAACCCGCGACAGCCGCGCTCGGTGTTCGACGAGGACGCCATGGCCGAGCTGGTCGACTCCATCTGCGAGGTGGGCCTGCTCCAGCCCGTCGTGGTCCGGCCGCTGGGCGGCGACGAGTTCGAGCTGGTGATGGGTGAGCGGCGCTGGCGGGCCACCCGGGCGGCCGGCCTGGCCGTCATCCCGGCGATCGTGCGGAAGACCGAGGATCACGACCTTCTCCGCGACGCGCTGCTGGAGAACCTGCATCGGGCTCAGCTCAACCCGCTGGAGGAGGCGGCCGCGTACCAGCAGCTCCTCACCGACTTCGGCTGCACCCAGGACGAGCTGGCCACGCGGATCAAGCGGTCCCGACCGCAGATCTCCAACACTCTTCGGCTGCTGCGTCTGCCACCAACGGTGCAACGCCGGGTCGCCGCCGGTGTCCTCAGCGCCGGTCATGCCCGGGCCCTGCTGGCCGTGCCCGACACCGCCGGGCAGGAGCGGCTTGCTCAGCGGGTGGTAGCGGAAGGTCTGTCGGTCCGGTCGATCGAGGAGATGGTCGCACTCGGCGAAACGGGCGCCGAGACGCCGGCGCTGCGCCGGTCGCGACGCAAGGTCCCCGCCCCGGAGGCCGAGGACGTCGCCGCCCGACTGTCGGACCATCTGGACACCCGGGTTCGGGTCGACCTGGGCCGGCGCCGCGGGCGGATCACCATCGACTTCGCCTCCGCCGAGGACCTGGAACGCATCGCCCGGCTGATCGAGAAGAACTAGATAAGTCGACTTTCCGTGCGATCAGGGCAAAGGCTCGGCGGGTACATTCTGCGGCTGGGGCTGCTGGGCCAGCTTGGTCCGAACATCACGGGTTGCCGACCTCTCCGCGACAAAGGACAGGAACGGGATGGTCCCGGCCAGGGCGATCAGCAGCAGCCGGGTCCAGCTCCATCTGGCGCGTAATCCCAAGTCGACCGCGGTGATCAGCAGGACCATGTATAAGTAGCCGTGGGGGATGGCTGTCCACGTTACGACCTCGGGGATTCCGAGGAGGTACTTGAGGGGCAACCCGACCAGCACCAGCACGACGAGCAGAGTTCCGACCAGGTAGGCCATGATCCGGTACCGGATCCAGGCGTTGCGCATGCCGCGAGCCTATGCGTTCCCCGCAGGCGTTGCCGTCGGCCACCGAGTTTACCTGTACTTAACCTAAGGATGTTTGACATTACTGAACAACCGACAGCCGACGCCGACCTCGGTGCCCGGCTCCGGGCCAGGCGCACCGAGCGCGCCCGGTCGCTCACCGAGACGGCCGCTCGGGCCGGCGTGAGCAAAGGCTTCTTGTCCCAACTCGAACGAGGCCGGAGTCGCGCCTCAGTAGCGACCCTGCGGCGACTCGCCGCCGCTCTCGAAATGGCCCTACCGGACCTTCTCGCCGAACCGGCTGCGACCAAGGACCGGGCCTCCGTCCGGCCGAAGGTCAGCCGCCACCATCCCGACGGGCCCGACCGTCTGCTCACGCCCAACGGCCTGCCGTGGTTCCAAGTGCTGGACAGCACCGTGCCCCCTGGCGGCGCGAGCGCCGGCGCGGTGGTCGACCCCGTGCCGACCGCGCACCTGTTGCTGATCCGCGAGGGCACCTTCACCGTGCGCATCGAGGGCACCCCGTACCGGCTGCAACCGGGAGACTCGTTGGCTTTCGCCTCGCCCCCCGCCTACGCCTGGCGTAACGAGGGCACCGAGACGACCCGGCTGGTCTGGGTGCTGGCCCCACCGCTGCCCAGCTGATGTCACATTCGGCTGTGGCGTAGCGTCGAACCGCAGGAGGGACGGTGACCGACGCGAGCGAGAACGACCGGCCGCGGTGGGTACGGCCGCTGGCCGAGGTGGGACGGCATGACCTGCCGACGGCCGGTGGCAAGGGCGCGAACCTCGGCGAGCTGCTCCGGGCCGGTGTACGCGTCCCGCCCGGCTTCGTCGTCACCACCAATGCCCACGCGGCCGCCGGGCCGGACGGCCCGATCCCCGCCGACATCGAACGGGCCATCACCACTGCGTACGCCGAGCTGGGTCGCGGCCCGGTGGCGGTCCGCTCCAGCGCGACGGCGGAGGACCTGCCCGGGGCGGCGTTCGCCGGACAGCAGGACACGTTCCTCGACGTGGAGGGCGAGCCGGCCCTGCTCGACGCGGTGCGGAAGTGCTGGGCGTCGCTGTGGTCGGAGCGGGCGGTCGCCTACCGCCGGCGGCGCCGGATCGACACCGCGGTGCGGATGGCCGTCGTCGTACAGCGGATGGT
>DASQUF010000037.1:0-15090 GCA_035641435.1 Propionibacteriaceae bacterium
GGTCCGAGCCGCCACGTCGCCCCGCCGAGGATAGCGACGGCTCGCCCGCTCCTCGTAGCGGGCGTAGGCCTCCCGCGGCGGGAACATGCCGTGCTCGAACGCTGCGCCGTCGTCGAAGTGGGTGCCCGGGGCGATCTCGAACGGCGCGAGGTCCGGGGTGACGTCGACCGTGGTGATGTTGAAGGCCAGCGAGGTCAGCCGGCCCGTCCCGGCGGTCTCCGGCGGCGTGCGGAAGTCGCGGTGCCAGGGCTGGTCCTGGGCCCCGGCCAGCGGCACGTCGAAGCCCAGCTCGATGATCAGGTAGTCCCGACCGAGGACCTCGGTGCACAGCCCGGTGACCGCCGGATGGCTCACCAGGTCGACGAACCCCCGGATGCGTTCGGGATGCACCGCGAAGTAGAAGCGCTGTGGACCGCGGTTGATCAAGCCCTGCGGGTGACTCCGGGCGTCCGCGAACGCCGCCTCGAAGTCCTCGCGCAGCGCATCCGCCCACTCGGGCGGGAAGCACCCGGGCAGCCCGACGATGCCGTCCCGGTAGAGATCCGCAGCCAGACCGGCGAAGTCGGCCGGAGAGGCCCAGCCAGTGACCGTACTTGGGGCCGACATGATCACCTCGAAATATTGTGATTTACCCTTTACATCGTTGCACAAAACCAAAAAGGTAGGAGGTAGTCAAGCCGCAACTCGGGGAGCCGAACCTCGCCCACCCAGACCTCTGTGAACGGAGCGCGCAAGCATGCAGTTCTCGGTAGCCACGGCTCGCCGCACCTATCGGAACCCGGTCTACGACGGCTACTTCGCCGATCCCTTCGTGCTGCGCTGGGAGGGCCGCTACGTCGCGTACGGAACCGGGTCCTGGGTGGACGGTCGGCTGTTCGAGGTCCTCGAGTCACCGGACCTGGCGACCTGGACTCGCGTCGGCGGAGCGATGGAGCCGATCGACTCCGAGCTGGGGACCGACTGCTGGGCCCCGGAGGTCGTCGAGGCCGACGGACGGTTCTGGCTCTACTACTCCGTGGGCCACGGCGACGCCGGCCACCACCTGCGGGTCGCGGTCGCCGAGCATCCGTTCGGCCCGTTCGTCGACACGGGCGTCAACCTGACGCCGCACGAGCGGTTCGCCATCGACCCCCACCCGTTCTGCGACATCGAGGGCACCTGGTACCTCTTCTACGCCCGTGATGTGCTCACCGCCGAACGGGTCGGCACCCAGATCGCGGTGGACACCCTCCCCTCGATGACCGCGCTCGGCGGCGCTGCCCGCACGGTGCTGGAGGCGACCGCCGACTGGCAGCTGTTCCAGGCCTCGCGCCGGATGTACGGGGCGACCTACGACTGGTACACGCTGGAGGGCCCCACCGTCCGCCACCACGACGGCGTCTACTACTGCTTCTACTCGGGCGGCTCCTGGATGACCGATGGCTACGCGGTGGCCTGGGCGTCGGCCCCCAGCCCGTTCGGGCCCTGGACCGAGCCCTCGGCGACGAGCGGCCGCCTGCTCGCGGCGGTGCCCGGCCACGTCCGTGGACCTGGTCACAACAGCCTCGTCACCACCTACAGCGGCACGGACGTGCTCGTGTACCACGCCTGGGATGAGGCCACCACCAAACGCATGATGTGCATTGACCCGGTGGAGTGGCGGGCCGACGGCCCGCACACCCCGGGTCCGAGCTGGAAGGACCGACCACTGCCGGCATGACTGAACCGACCTCACTGGACGAGATCCGCGGGCGGCACCCCCGTCCCCAGATGACGCGCCCCGACTGGACCGACCTGAACGGGCGATGGCGATTCGCCTACGACGACGCCGACATCGGGATGGACGGACGCTGGTACGAGCGCGACGACGTCTTCGACAAGATGGTCACCGTCCCGTTCCCGCCGGAGTCCCCGGCCAGCGGCATCGGGGACCGCTGCTTCCATCCCGTCGTCTGGTACAGACGGACCTTCTCGGCGGCCCGGTCCCCCGACGGCCGGCTGCTGCTGCACTTCGGCGCCGTCGACTACCGCGCCTCGGTCTGGGTCAACGGCCACCTGGTCGCCACCCACGAGGGCGGGCACACGCCGTTCTCCGCCGACGTGACGGCCGTCCTGGCCGACGACGGCGAGAACGTGCTGACCGTGCGCGCCGAGGATCCGCCCGCCGACATGACCCAGCCGCGGGGCAAGCAGGACTGGCTGGAGCGTCCGCATGGCATCTTCTACGAGCGGACCACGGGCATCTGGCAGCCGGTCTGGCTGGAACCGGTCCCGGCGACCCACATCACCTCCGTGCGCTGGTCCCCCGACCTACTGCGTGGGACGCTGCGCCTCCGGGTGGTTCTCGACGGTCCGGTACCGCCGGGGCTGCAGCTGGGAGTGGCGCTGCAGCAGCACGGAAAGCCGTTGACCGACGACGCCTTCGCCGTCTCGGCGACCGTCGTGCAGCGCGACCTGCCGCTCGACCCGGTGGCCATCACCCACCACCGCTCGCAGTACCTGTGGACCCCGGCGCACCCGAATCTCGTCGACGCCACCGTGACCCTCCGCACCGAGGGCCGCGTCGTGGACGAGGTGGCCAGCTACGTCGGGCTGCGCAGTGCCGCCTGCTCCGGAACCCGGTTCCTGCTCAACGGCCGTCCCTACTTCCTGCGGCTGGTGCTGGCGCAGAACTACTGGCCGGAGTCCCACCTGGCCGCACCCAGCGCACAGGCGCTCCGGGAGGAGGTGGAGTGGGTCAAGGAGCTGGGCTTCAACGGCGTCCGGATCCACCAGAAGATCGAGGATCCTCGCTTCCTGTACTGGTGTGACCGGCTGGGCGTGCTGGCATGGGGTGAGATGCCCAGTGCCCAGGCCTTCGACCCGGTCACTCTCTCCCGGCTCACCCGGGAGTGGCTCGAGGTCCTCGAGCGGGACGCCTCGGTGCCCTCACTCGTAGCGTGGGTGCCGTTCAACGAGAGCTGGGCGGTACCGGGCCTGGAGTACGACCCGGCCCAGCGAGATGCCGTGCGGGCGTTGTTCCACCTCACCAAGGCGCTCGACCCCACCCGGCCGGTGATCGGCAACGACGGGTGGGAGCACCTGGTCTCCGACATCTTCGGCGTCCACGACTACAGCGCGAGTGGCAAGGTGCTCCGCCAGCGCTACGGCAGCGCCGAGGCGCTGCAACACACCCTGGCCAAGATCCAGCCCTACTACAAGGTCCTGATGCTGCCCGACCGGGCCGATAGCGAAGCGCCGCTGATGGTCACCGAGTTCGGCGGAATCACCTTTGACCCCGACTCCCAGGACTTCTGGAACGGCTACGGCGCCGTGACAGACGCCCAGGAGCTGTTGGAGCGCTACACCGACCTGGCGACCGCGCTTCTGGACAGCCCGGTGGTCACCGGCTTCTGCTACACCCAGCTCACCGACACCGCCCAGGAGCGCAACGGCCTGCTGGACGAGCGCCGCAAGCCCAAGGTCGACCCGGCCGCCCTCCGGGACGTCAACCGGCGGCCCTCCGCCGCGGTTCCGGCGGACGCCATCGCCGAGATCCAGATCGTTCACGCCGCCAGCCGAAACCACCCGGGAATGATCGGCGGTGGGCCGTAGGGCCCACAGAACTCATCCGATTTGGTCGGGTGGTTCCTCTGGCCAGTGGGTACGACCGATGACAAGATAAGCCAATTCCGGCTTTACATCGTTGCAGACATCAGGGGGCGGTCTTGATCAGTGAGGATCAGCAGTTTTTGGCTCGTCGACCACGGCGAGCTCGGCGGGTGGTCGGCATCCTGACCGCCCTGTTGACCGCTCTGGCGGTCCTATCGGCATTGGCTCCTGCTCCGGTGGCCGAGGCCCGGCCGGCCCGGCCGGTGACCACCAGCTACGAGAACCCGCTCGCCCCTGACATCCCCGGTGACGGCACGGTCGACAGCTGCGCCGATCCGATGGTCATCCAGGGCCAGGACGGTGAGACGATCGACGGTGAGCAGGTCTGGTACCTGTACTGCACCACGGACCCGCTGAACGACGAAGACGTCAACGCCGAAGGCGAGCCGATCTTCCACCGCATCCCGACCATGGTCTCCACCGACCTGGTGAACTGGACCTACGTCGGCGACGCCTTCCCGCTCGACGGCGGTGACATCCCGGCCTGGATCGACCCGAGCGCCGCGTTCTGGGCGCCGGACGTCGTCTACTCCAGCGCGACCGACCAGTACTACCTGTTCGTGACCGTCACCCAGACGACCGCGGCGGGCGGTGGGTCCGACACCTGCACTGGCGACAGCGCCATCGGCGTCGCGGTCGGTGACAGTCCCACCGGCCCGTGGGACTTCTCCGACGAGCCGGTCATCCAGCCGCGCCTCGATCCCGACGGCGGAGAGTGCTCGTACTTCTGGACCTTCGACCCGGACGTCCTGGGCGACACGGTCACCGACGAGGGCATCCTGTACTACGGCTCGTACTACGGCGGCATGTTCGCCACCGAGGTGAACTTCACCGAGACCGGCGTGACCGCTGTGACGGAGGACACCAGCGACGACACCCGGATCGCAATCGGCAACCGCTACGAGGGCGCCAACGTCATCTACCGGGACGGCTACTACTACCTGTTCGCCTCGGCCACCAACTGCTGCAACGGCGCCCTGACCGGTTACAGCGTCTTCGTCGGACGCTCGACCAGCCCGTTCGGGCCGTTCCTGGACCGCGAGGGCAACTCCTTCCTCGATGCGGCCGTCGGCGGCACGCCGTTCCTCACCATGAACGGCAACCGCTGGGTCGGGACCGGCCACAACACCGTCTTCCAGGACGAGGCCGGACAGTGGTGGACCATCTACCACGCCGTCGACCAGGAGGACCCCTTCTTCGCATTCGATCCTGGGTTCACCAAGCGGCCCGCCCTGCTCGACCCGATCGACTGGGTCAACGGCTGGCCGACCGTCAACGGGGGCGCCGGGGCGTCCGACACGAAGATGCCGGCACCGGCCGCCCAGGAGGGCGAGCGCAGCCGCTACAAGACCAAGCTGGTCAAGCCCCTGGTCGTGAACCGGCTCCTCGAGTCCGACGAGTTCGGCGGCACGAGCCTGAGTAGTGACTGGTCGTGGGTGGAGGGCCGGACCGGTGACGTCACCGTGTCGGACGGTCTGCTGCAGTGGGAGGTCGAGCACACCGATCTGTACGTCGACTCCAACACTGCCTCGGTGCTCGTGCGTGACGCCCCGACCCGGGACTACGTCGTCGAGACCAAGGTTCGGTTGTCGGGTCTGCCGGACGAGGGCTGCTGCTTCAACTATGCCCAGGCCGGACTGGTGATCTACGGCGATGACGACAACTTCATCAAGCTGACCGACATCTCGATCTGGGAGACGCGGCAGACGGAGTTCGCGAAGGAGCTCAATCCCGTTCCGGAGGGGTGGAGCCGTTACGGCAACACCGTGGTCGGCCCACCCGGGGAGGACTGGACCTACCTGCGCATCGTCGTGGAGCACCTGAGCGGTGCCGAGCAGCGCGAGGCCGGCGGGGACACGGAGCGCTACACCGCCTACACCAGTCAGGACGGCGTGACCTGGGTGCGGGGCGGCGTATGGACGCACAGCCTCGGTGACGAGCAGATCGGCCTGGTCTCGATGGGCGCGACCGACCAGGTGGTGGACCCCATCACCGCGGAGTTCGACTACGTCCGCATCTACTCGCTGAAGGGCGGGCCCCGCGGCTAAGCCATGCGAACCGCCCATCGGCTGGGTAGCCTGCTGGCCGCAGGACTGCTGGCCCTGAGCGGCTGCGCGGGGGCCTCGACACCCGAGGCCCCCGCCAGCCCGAGCCCGGCGGGGTTCATCAACCCCGTCTACGCCAGCAACTTCCCTGACCCGATGATCGTGCCCGACCCCGCCGGCGGCTACTGGGCCGTCGCCACCAACGGGAACGGCAGCAACGTGCAGACGCTGCGCAGCGCCGATCTGACCAGCTGGGAGCAGGGTCCGGATGCCCTGCCCGAGCTGCCGGAGTGGACCAGTCCGGGCAAGGTCTGGGCTCCGGAGGTGGAGGAGACGGCAAACCAGGGGTACCTCCTCTACTACACCTCGATCGGACCGGACCCGGCCATCCAGTGCGTCAGTGTCGCCGTCGGGTCCGAGCCGGAAGGGCCCTACTCCGACAGCAGCGGTCGACCGCTGGTCTGCGAGGAGGAGCAGGGCGGGACCATCGACGCCCATCCCTTCACCACCGCCGCCGGGAAGCGCTACCTCTACTGGAAGAACGACGGCAACGCGGTCGGCGTGGACACCTATCTCTCCGTGGGCGAGCTCGGTGCCACCGGCCGCCGTCTGGTCGGAAAGCCGCGACGGCTGTTCAAGCAGGACCTGCCCTGGGAGGGAGATCTGGTCGAGGCGCCGTTCGTGTGGGAGAACGACGGCCGCTTCCACCTGTTCTACTCGGCCAACTCCTACGCGTCCGAGGCGTACGCGGTCGGCCACGCGGTGGCGGACAACCCGCTCGGGCCGTTCACCAAGAGCGCCGAGCCGGTGCTGGCCAGCAACGACGTGGCCGCCGGCCCGGGTCACTGCTCACTGTTCACCAAGGACGGCCGGGTGTGGATGGCCTTCCACGCGTGGACACCGGGCGAGATCGGCTCGGACCTACCGGGCCGAGCCATGTGGCTGAGCGAGGTCACCTTCGCCGCCGACGGCACCGTCACCGTGGTCCCGCCCACCGTGGCCTACCCGACCAAGCCCTGACTCTGCTCTTGGGCCGAAGACGAGCGAAGGAGGCAGCTACGCCCGGACGCCCCGTGGAGCGTGGATAGGCCTGGCGGGAGCCCGAGCTCGGCCGGGGACGAGCGAATAGGCAGCCCGGCCAGGACGACCCGCGGAGCGTGGATGGGCCTGGCGGGAGCCCGAGCCTGCGAGGGCGGATGGTTGCGGAGCGGAGCGTCCTGGCCGGGCTGCCGAGCTCAGCGAGGGGGGTCAGCGCATCGGCGTGAAGTCTGGGGGCGTCGGCGTGGGAGCCGCCGGCAGGGCCGCCAGGCCCATCTCGGCCGGGCTGGCCAACAGCGGGTGGCGTGGCACGACCCGGACGGTGTAGCCGATCGCGCCGGCCCGCCTGGCCTCCACCCAGCTCTCGTAGCGGCGCAGTCCGCCGTCGACCTCGACCCCGGGCGGGAACGGGTTCACGCGCGGATCGAAGAGCCGCTCGTCACCGTCCAACCGCCCGGTGACCAGCTGCACCTCGACGTCATCCGGGCTCAGCACGCCGAGCCGGACGAGCGTGGCGACATGGATCTTGGCGCCCACCTCCACCTGGTCGCCGTCAAGGGACTCGACGTGGTCCACCGCGACCTGGTCCCACGCCGCACGAACCTTCCGCTTCCAGGCCGCCAGGGCCGCCGCACCGCCCCGGGCGGTCTCCACCTCCGCCGCCGACGTCGCCGCCGGGGTGTAGAGGTTGGTCACGTAGTCCCGAACCATCCGCGACGCCAGCACCTTCGGGCCGAGCCCGGCGATGGTCTCGCGGATCATCTGGATCCAGCGCTCCGGCAGACCGTCCGGGCTGCGGTCGTAGAACCGCGGCACGATCTCCTCGGAGATGATGTCGTAGAGGGCCTTGGCCTCGAGGTCGTCGCGACGGTCGTGGTCGTCGATCCCTTCCGCCGACGGGATCTCCCAGCCGAACGCCGGATCGAACCACTCGTCCCACCAGCCGTCGCGGATCGACACGTTGGCCGCCCCGTTCAGGGCCGCCTTCATGCCCGAGGTGCCACAAGCCTCGTACGGCCGCAGCGGGTTGTTCATCCACACGTCGCAGCCCGGATAGAGCGGCTTCGCCATGGAGATGTCGTAGTCCGGCAGGAACACGATCCGCTCCCGCACGCCCGCGTCGTCGGCGAACTGCACCATCTGCTGGATCAGCGCCTTGCCGCCCTCGTCGGCCGGGTGTGACTTGCCGGCGATCACGATCTGGATCGGCCGCTTGGGGTCGGTCAGCAGCGCCTTCAGCCGCTCCGGGTCCCGCAGCATCAGGGTCAGCCGCTTGTAGGAGGGAACCCGGCGGGCGAAGCCGAAGGTGACAACGTCTGGGTCGAGCACTCCTGCGACCCAGTCCGTGGGTAGTCCCCGGATGGCGCTGCTGGCCGCGAGCCGTTCCCGGGCCATCGTGATCAGCTCGGTGCGCAGGTTGCGCTTGAGGGCCCAGATGGTGTGGCTGTCCACACCGGCCAGCGCGTTCCAGTCGTAGCCGTCGATCACCGACTCCGACGTGCTGCCGGTCGGCGCCTCCAGCAGGTCGAGCAGGTCGCGGTGCACCCAGGTGAGGTGGTGGACCCCGTTGGTCACCGAGGTGATCGGGACCTCGCTGGTGTCAAAGTCGGGCCACAGGCCCTGGAACATCTCGCGCGAGACCTCGCCATGCAGCTCCGAGACTCCGTTGGCCCGCTGACCGAGGCGGAAGCCCATCACGGCCATGTTGAACTTGCTGGTGTCACCGCCCTCGTAGTCTTCCGCGCCGAGCGCGAGGATCCGGTCCAGCGGGACCTCGCCGAAGTGGCCGAACTGGTTCACGATCAGCTCCCGGGGGAACCGGTCGATGCCGGCCGGCACCGGCGTGTGGGTGGTGAAGACTGTGCCTGCCCGGCTGCGCTCGAGGGCAGTGTCGAAGTCCATCCCGTCGTACAGGTACTCCCGGATCCGCTCCAGCCCCAGGAAGCCGGCATGTCCCTCGTTGAGGTGGAACACCTGCGGGGCCGGTGATCCCGTGATCTCGCAGTAGGCCCGAATCGCGCGTACGCCGCCGATGCCGAGCAGCACCTCTTGGGCCAGCCGGTGGTCGGTGCCGCCGCCGTACAGTCGGTCGGTCACCTCGCGCTCATAGCCGGAGTTGTGCTCCACGTCCGAGTAGAGCAGCAGGAGCGGGATCCGGCCGACCTGGGCCAGCCAGACCTGCGCGTACAGGGTCCGTTCGGCCAGCGGCACCTCGATCCGCACGGCTCCCTCGGGCCCGTGCAGCAGAGTCAGCGGCAGCGAGTTCGGGTCGAGCAGCGGGTAGCGCTCCTGCTGCCAGCCGGCCAGGTTGAGCGACTGGCGGAAGTAGCCGGCCCGGTAGAGCAGACCGACCCCGATGACCGGCACGCCGAGGTCGCTGGCCGCCTTGAGGTGATCTCCGGCCAAGATGCCCAGCCCGCCGGAGTACTGCGGCAGCACCTCGGTGATGCCGAACTCTGGCGAGAAGTAGCCGATCGCCTTGGGCGCGGCCGGTGTCTCGGCCGCGTACCCCTGGTACCACAGGTCGCCGACGAGGTACTCCTCCAGGTCGGCGGTGACCATCCGCAGGCTCTTGGTGAACTTCTTGTCCGCGGCCAGCATCTGCAGCCGCTCCACCGATACGTCGGCCAACAGCCGGATCGGATCGCCCTTGGCGGCGTCCCAGACCTTGGGGTCGATCGACCGGAAGAGGTCCTGGGTGTCGGTGTGCCAGCTCCAGCGCAGGTTGCGAGCCAGCTCGCCCAAGGGTTTCAGCACCTCGGGCAGGACAGGGCGGACGGTGAACCGTCGAATTGCACGCACCTGCCCAACCTAGCGGTCGCGGCTGGGTCGGCTCAGGCCTGTCGCCGCACTGGTATGGACCCTCGGGGTCGACACAGCCTCCGGGTCGGCCGATAGGTTTGGCCACGTGACGGCCACCAACGCAGGACCCTCGCCCGCGGACCGCGAAGCCGCGGCTCAGCCCAGCGCGAGCGCCACGCCGGCCAAGGCCCGCAGTGCGGCCGAGCCGGCGGCGCCCACGACGGTCACCATCAGCCCACCGCGGCTCGGCACCCTGGTCGACCGGATTCCGGTGATGAAGGTGTCCCCAGTCATCGAAGGCGGCGCCTACCCGGCCAAGGCCGCGGTGGGCGAGTCGATCCCGATCCGGGCCCAGGTCTTCCGGGAGGGCCACGACGCGGTCAACGCGTCGGTCGTGCTGACGAACCCGGAGGGGCAGGAGACGGTCTTCGGCATGCACCGGACCACCCCGGCCGGCTTCGACTGGTGGACGGCCTCGGTCACCTTGGACCGGCAGGGGGCGTGGACCTTCCGGGTCGAGGGCTGGAGCGACCCGTGGGAGACCTGGGTGCACAACGCCGAGATCAAGATCCCGGCCGGCATCGACGTGGAGCTGGTCTGCACCGACGGCCGGACGCTGTTCACCGCCTCGGCCGAGCGGGCTGCAGCGGCCGGGGACACCCAGTCCGCCGCCCTGCTGCGGGGTGCGGCCAAGAGCCTGAACTCGGGCCAGCAGGTGGAGGACCGGCTCGAGGTGGTGCTGGCCGAGGACGTCCGCCACGCCATGGCCGGCTACGGTCCGCGCGAGCTGGTCTCCCCCACTCCGGACTATCCGATCTACGTCGACCGGGGGGCCGCACTGTTCTCCTCCTGGTACGAGTTCTTCCCCCGGTCCCAGGGGGCTAGGTGGGACGAGGAGAACCAGACCTGGATCTCCGGCACCTTCGACTCCTCGCACGAGCGCCTTGAGGCGGCCGCGGCCATGGGCTTCGACGTGGTCTACATCCCGCCCATCCACCCCATCGGCCGGACGGCCCGCAAGGGGCCCAACAACACGCTCACCGCTGGGCCCAGTGACCCGGGCTCGCCGTGGGCGATCGGTGCCGAAGAGGGCGGACACGACACCATCCATCCTGACCTGGGTGACTTCGACGCCTTCGACCGGTTCGTGGCCAAGGCCAGGTCCCTCGGGCTGGAAGTCGCGATGGACTTTGCGCTGCAGGCCTCTCCGGACCATCCGTGGGTCACCGAGCACCCGGAGTGGTTCTCCAAGCGGGCCGACGGATCGATCGCGTACGCGGAGAATCCGCCCAAGAAGTACCAGGACATGTACCCGATCAACTTCGACAACGACCGGGATGGCATCTACCTCGAGTCGCTGCGGATCCTCAAGCTCTGGATGAGCCACGGCATCCGGATCTTCCGGGTCGACAACCCGCACACCAAGCCGGTCAACTTCTGGGCCTGGCTGCTCGGCGAGATCCGGAAGACCGACCCCGACGTCCTCTTCCTGTCCGAGGCCTTCACCAAGCCCGCGATGATGCAGGCGCTCGGCAAGGCCGGCTTCCAGCAGGGCTACACCTACTTCACCTGGCGCAACGAGAAGTGGGAGATCGAGGAGTACATGACGGAGCTGACCACCGAGACGGACAGCTTCTTCCGGCCCAGCTTCTGGGTCAACACCCCGGACATCCTGCCCAGCTTCCTGCAGTGGGGCGGCAGACCGGCCTTCACCATCCGGGCCGTGCTGGCCGCCACGCTGTCGCCGCTGATGGGGGTCTACTCCGGCTACGAGCTGTTCGAGAACGCCGCCCTCGGCCAGGGTCGAGAGGAGTATCTGGACTCGGAGAAGTTCCAGTACCGGCCGCGCGACTGGCAGGCGGCCGCGGAGAGCGGGGAAAACCTCAATCTGCTGCTCGGCCGGCTGAACGAGATCCGCAAAGAGCATCCGGCGCTGCAACAGCTGCGGGACCTGCACTTCCACCACGCCCCGCACGACAAGGCCATCGTCTACTCCAAGCGCAGCGGCGACGACACAGTGATCACCGTGGTCAGCCTGGACCCGCACAACGTGGTCGAGACCGAGGTCTACCTCGACATGGAGGCTCTCGGGCTGACCGCGCGCGACGTCTACCTGGTACACGACGAGCTCACCGGGCAGACCTGGCGCTGGGGTCAGCGGGCGTTCGTCCGGCTCACCCACGACGACCCGGCGCACGTCCTCACCCTGATCCGGTACGGCTCGCGCAGCGGTGCCGCGTCCGGTCAGGCCTGAAGTCGTGCTGAGAGCCGGCGGTCGCCTCGAGCGGGCGCCCGTGTGTTATGGGCCCGCCGCGGGGGTCCAAGGGGGTCGCCCCCCTTGCTATTTCGGGCGGGCGCCCGTGTGTCATCGGCCCGCCGCGGGGGTCCAAGGGGGTCGCCCCCCTTGCTAGGAACCGTCGCCGACCAGGTGCTGGCCTACATCACCGGTGCGCGCTGGTTCGCCGGGAAGGGCCGGCTGGCCACCTTGCGCTCCCTCATCCCGCTGCCCTGGCTGAACGACACGGCCGAGTTCTTCGCCGAGTCCGCCCCGGCGGTGCGGCTGGAGATCGCCGAGGTGGCGTACGCGCCTGAGCAGGACCCGGCCGACCAGACCGCGGAGGAGGACCCGACGTGGGCCGGCGGTCCGCGGCAGGCGGTCAGCCCGGACGGCGGAGGGCCGCGGGAGTTCTACCAGCTCGCGCTCTCCTACCGATCGGCCCCGCACCCGGACCTGCACTTCGCCGAGGTGGCCCGGGTCGACCATCCCGAGCTCGGTTCGGTGGTGGTCTACGACGCGGCCCGCGACCCCGAGGCCTGCCGGGTGATCCTGCGGGCCCTGGTCGACGAAGCCCGGCTGACCGACCGGGACACCACGACCCGGTTCCACCGCACGGACCGGCCCGGCCTGACCGCCGACCTGGCGCCACGAGTGTTCACCGGCCAGCAGAGCAACACCTCGGTCGTGCTCGGCGACGTCGCCATGCTGAAGCTGTTCCGACGGCTGGAGCTGGGCCGCAACCTGGACATCGAGGTGCACGACGCTCTGAACCGAGCCGGCGTCCACGACGTGGCCGGGCTGTTCGGCTGGGCCGAGGGCAGCTGGATCAGCGATGGCGTCGCCTGCGACGCCGACCTGGCCATGGTGGTCGAGCTGCTGACCGGTGCAACCGACGGCTGGGGCCTGGCGCTGGACCAGCTGGAGGCCGGGCGGAGCTTCGCCGCCGCGGCGGAGGCCCTCGGCCGAGCCTTGGCCGAGACGCACGCGGCCCTGCGCGATGCCTTCCCGGTCGCCGAGGTGTCGGGTCGCACCGTGGCCGAGGTGATGAAGGCCCGGCTGTCGACCGCGACCACCGCGGCCCCCGCCCTGCGCGCGCACGTATCCGGGCTGCGCCGCTGCTTCGACGCGCTCGAGGACCAGACGCTCGCCACCCAGCGGGTTCACGGCGACTTCCACCTGGGCCAGACGCTGCACACACCGGACGGCTGGAAGATCATCGACTTCGAGGGCGAGCCGGCCAAGACCATGGCCGAGCGGGTCGCTCCGGACAGCGGCTGGCGCGACGTCGCCGGGATGCTCCGCTCCTTCGACTACGCGGCGGCCAGCGTGCCCGGGCCGGACAGCGCGAGCTGGGCCCAGGAGTGCCGGACCGCGTTCCTGCACGGTTACGCCGGCGGCGACCTCGGCCCGCAGCAGGCCGCCGCCGTCCGCGCGTACGAGGCGGACAAGGCGATCTATGAGGTGATCTACGAGGTGCGGAACCGTCCCGACTGGGTGTCAATCCCGGTTGGAGCCGTGGCCACGCTGGCCCAGACCGAGCACAAGCTGGATCCCGTGGGGACACCCCCCGAGCCCCCGATGGTCGACCGACAAAGGAGTAGCAGCGATGGCAGTTGATGTGAGCGGTGGGCTGACCGGCTGGGACCTGACCGGCTTCCATGAGGGCCACGACACCGAGTGCTACAAGCGGCTCGGCGCGCATGAGGCCTCGATCACCGACCCGGAACGGGGTGAGGTGACCGGCACCCGCTTCTCCGTGTGGGCGCCGAACGCGCAGGCGGTGCGACTGGTCGGGGACTTCAACTTCTGGAACGGCGAGAACGCCTACATGAACCTGATCCCGGGGGCCGGGGTCTGGGCGCTGTTCGTCGAAGGGGTCGCCACCGGCAACCTGTACAAGTTCGAGGTGCTCGGGGCCGATGGGGTCTGGCGGCTCAAGGCCGACCCGATGGCCCGGTTCGCCGAGGCCGCACCGCATACCGCGTCCATCGTCTACAACAGCCAGTACGTGTGGGGCGACGACCAGTGGATGTGGTACCGCGGCCAGAAAAAGCAGTACAAAGAGCCGATGAGCGTCTACGAGGTGCACATCGGGTCCTGGCGCAAGGGGCTGACCTACCTCGAGCTGGCTCAAGAGCTGGTTGAGTACTGCACCTGGCAGGGCTACACCCACGTCGAGTTTCTGCCGGTCGCCCAACACCCCTTCGAAGGCTCGTGGGGTTATCACGTCACCGGGTACTTCGCGCCGATGAGCAAGTTCGGCTCGCCGGATGAGTTCCGCCACCTGGTGGACAAGCTGCACCAGGCCGGCATCGGGGTCCTGATCGACTGGGTGCCCGGACACTTCGCCACCGACCCCTGGGCGCTGCAACGCTTCGACGGCACCGCCCTCTACGAGCACGAGGACCCGCGGCTGGGCTGGCACCCCGACTGGGGCTCCTACATCTTCAACTTCGGCCGCAACGAGGTGAAGAGCTTTCTGGTCTCCAACGCCTTCTTCTGGCTGCACGAGTTCCACATCGACGGGCTGCGGGTTGATGCGGTGGCGTCGATGCTCTACCTGGACTACTCGCGCGAGGCCGGCCAGTGGGTGCCCAACAAGTACGGCAGCAACGAGAACCTCGAGGCGATCGAGATGCTCCAGCTGACCAACAAGCACGCGTATGAGCGCGAGCCCGGCACCATGATGGTGGCCGAGGAGTCGACCTCGTGGCCGGGGGTGACCCGGCCGGTGAACTGGGGCGGCCTGGGCTTCGGGTTCAAGTGGAACATGGGCTGGATGAACGACTCGCTCCGCTACCTGGGTCGCGAGCCGATCTACCGGCAGTATCACCACCACGAGATGACGTTCGCCATGGCGTACGCCTACTCCGAGAACTTCATCCTGCCGATCAGCCACGACGAGGTTGTGCACGGCAAGGGCTCGATGTTCGAGCGGGCGCCGCAGGACGAGTGGCGCAAGTTCGGCAATCTGCGCGCGTTCTACGCGTTCATGTGGGCGCATCCCGGCAAGAAGCTGCTGTTCATGGGCACCGAGTTCGGCCAGCGCCGGGAGTTCTCCGAGGACCGCAGCATCGACTGGTGGCAGAGCGCCGAGTGGGGTCACCGCGGCCTGCAGCGGTTGGTCAAGGACCTCAACACCATCTACCGCGAGAACCCGGCGCTGTGGAAGGCCGACACCGACCCGTCCGGGTTCTCCTGGATCGACGCCGACGACCACGGCGGCAACATCTTCTCCTGGCTGCGCTACGACGGCGAAGGCCAGATGATCGCCTGCATCACCAACTTCTCCTCCGA
>DASQUF010000038.1:0-5251 GCA_035641435.1 Propionibacteriaceae bacterium
GCCGCCGTGGCCATCGGCAACGCCCGCAACGCCGGCCTGCTGGCCGTGCGCATCATGGCCGCCGCCGACGAGGACCTGCGGCGGCGGATGATCGAGTTTCAGGACCGGCTGCGGCAGACCGCGGAGGCCAAGGGCGAGGCCGTCCGCGACGCCGCCCGCTCAGAGCCGATCTAACCGGACAGGGTGACCCGCTCGGCCTGGTCGGCCGGCGTACGCGTCCGGGCCCGCACACCGACCAGCGTCCCGGCCGCCCCGAGGACCAGACCGACCAGCGCGGCGATGGCCAGTCCGGGGATCGCGCTCGACGGCGGCGGAACGGTCGCCTCGGCCCCCGTGGCCGGCGGGCTGGTCGGTGCGGTGCCGGAGTCGCCCAGCAATCCCGCCGCGGACAGCGTGGCGAGCAGCCCGTCCGGGTCGGCGGCCCGGTGCCAGTGGGCCGGGCGCTCGAGCATCCGACCCTCGCCGGTGTGATCGACCACTGTCTCGATCCACATCCCGTCGGCGCTGCTGAGGTGGATGCGGTCGATCCGCCAGATCTGCATGTCGTGGACCAGCCAGGTCAGCCGCACGTCCTCGCCGCCGCCGATGGCGAGGCCGGCCGGGGGTGCGTTCGGTCCGGTCTGGCCCTCGCCGACCGCATCGGCCAGCGCGGAGTACACCGAGTCGCTGTGGTAGGCCGCCCGCGCCTGCTGGCGGCCGGGGCTGGTCATCAGCACGCTCGTCGGGCCACCCGCGTATGCCGGGAGAGGAGCGACGCCGACGGTGAGGAGCGCGAGCAGCAGGGCGAGGAGGAGGCGACGGAGCTTCATACCATCCAGACACCACCGCGGCCGAAGGGGTTCGCGGGTGCGTTGGGCGCTAAGGTCGCGACGTGGCTGGAGCGGTTCGGGAGTTCCTCACCGGCGCGGCCCTGCTGCCGCGCGGGCTGGCCTTGATCGCCCGGCGACCGCGGCTGTTCGGGCTGGCGGTCATCCCGCCGGCCATCACCTCGGTGCTGTTCATCGCGGTGCTGGTCGCAGTGATCCTGCAGCTCGAGCCGATCGTCGGCTGGCTGACCCCGTTCGCCGATCCCTGGTCGCCCGGGGTCGCAAGCACCATCCGCGTGCTGGTCGGCGTGGCCCTGGTGGCCGGGACGGGCCTCGTCATGGTCATCTCGTTCACCGCGCTCACCCTGGCCGTCGGGTCACCCATCTACGACAAGCTGTCCGAGTCGGTGGAGCGCGAGTTCGGACCGGTGCCCGAGCTGGACGAACCGGTCGCCACCGGCGCCGCCCGCTCGGTGCGGCAGTCCGGGGCTCTGATCGGCACCTCAGCCCTGGTGGCGCTGCCGCTGTTCGCCGTCGGGTTCATCCCGGTCGTGGGGCAGACGGTGGTGCCGGTGGTCTCGGCCGCGTTCGGCGGCTGGATGCTCGGGCTGGAGCTGACCGGCCCGGCCTTCGAGCGTCGTAACCGGCTCAGCCTGGCCGAGCGGCGGGCCGCGATGCGAAAGCAGCGGGCTCGGGTGCTGGGATTCGCCGTGCCGACGTTCTTCCTGCTGGCCATCCCGGTGGTCGGGGTGCTGGTGTTCCCGGTCGCCACCGCCGCGGGCACCCTGCTGGCCCGCCAGCTACTCGGCGAGCCGACCTAGTCCGACCGCGGGCTCAGCGCACCGACTCGGCCGCCGCCACGGCGTCGAGCAGCGACTGGTCGCCCTCCAGCCGCATGGTCACCTGGCGTCCGCCGACCCCCCGCTCCCAGACCAGGCTGGGCCCGGCGATTCTCGACTGCTCGGTCCGTTCGCGGCCGTCGCGGTCGAGATAGCTGATCGAGTGGGCGGTGGCGAACCAGATGGCGTCCTGCCCGTTGACGGCCGTCACCTGGAACGGGTCGCGGCTGCGCTTGAGGAACATCCAGGACAGCTCGCCGTCGAACTGGTCCAGGTGCAGCTGGTCCGCGCCGGAACCCCAGTCCATCGCCACCACCCGCCGGTCGGTCGACACCGCGATCCGGTCCGGTGGGCCGAGCTGCTCGGGCACGCCGACGGGAAAGTCCACCAGCGCCTTGGCCTGGGCCAGGGTCACCGTCGGACCGATGGTCGGCGGGGAAGAGGGGGTGGGCGATGGCCCGGTGTCCGGCGGCGCCGTACGGACCAGCACGCCGCCGATCCGTAGCCACTCCACGACGGCCGCGCGGACCGGCGGGGTCAGGCCCAGCCCGAGAATGACCAGGGCGATGATCACCGCGACCAGGCGCCGGCGGCGCGTACGCCCCCAGCCCCGCGTACGCGACGGCTCCGGACGGTCCGGTAGCCGGCCGAGCACCTGCTCGACCAGATCGTCGGCGGGCGCCGCCACGACCAGGGTCCGGCCGAGGGCCCGCAGCTCGGCGTCGAGATCGTCCAGCTCAGCCATCGGCCACCTCCTTCCGTAGCATCGTCAACGCCCGGTGCAGCCGGGACTTCACCGTTCCGGCCGGGATGTCCAGCGCGGCGGCCGTCTCGGCCTCGGACAGCTCGAGCAGGTACCGGCAGGCGACCACCTCGCGCAGCTCGGCCGGCAGCGCGCGCACGCCGGCCAGCAGCTCACCGCGGCGCACCGCCCCGAGCGCCGCCGCCTCCGGGTCGTCGAAGGCCAGGTCCGCCTCCGGCAGCCGGGCCAGCTCCTCCCGGGCCGCCCGCCGCCCTCGGCTGCGGAACAGGTTCCGGGTCTCGTTGCGGACGATGGTCAACAGCCAGCCCCGGAACTCCCCGTCGGCCCGGAACCGGGGCAGGGCGGCGTACGCCTTGACGAATGCGTCCTGGACGACGTCGTCCGCGTCGGCGCCCGCACCCCACAGCACCGCCATCCGCTTCGCCACCGGCGCATGACGGCGCACCAGATGGCCGAAGGCGGTCCGGTCCCCGGCCCGCACCTCGGCCACCAGCTGCCCGTCACTGGTGATGCTGATACCTGCATTACACCGCCGATCGGGCCAGGGTTCTTGCCCCGGCGGCCGGTGCCTCCGCGACTAGGCTTCCGAGCATGAGCGACGCCGCCGACCTCTACCGCCCGACCGAGGAGCACGAGGCCTTCCGGGCCGCGGTCCGCGAGGTCTGCGACGCCAAGGTCGCGCCGCACGCGGCCGAGACCGACGAGCTGGCGGAGTTCCCCAAGGCGTCGTACGAGGCGTTGGTGGCGGCCGACTTCCACGCACCGCATATCCCCGAGGTGTACGACGGCGTCGGGGCGGATGCGCTGGCCACCGTGATCGTGATCGAGGAGGTGGCCCGGGCCTGCGCCTCCACCTCGCTGATCCCGGCGGTCAACAAGCTGGCGTCGCTGCCCTGGCTGCTGGCCGGGTCGGACGAGCTGAAGCAGACGTACCTACCGCCGATCGCCCGCGGCGAGGCGATGGCGTCCTACTGCCTGTCCGAGCCCGAGGCCGGGTCGGACGCGGTCAGCATGAAGACTCGCGCGGTGCGCGACGGTGACTCCTATGTGCTCAACGGGGTCAAGCGCTGGATCACCAACGCCGGGGTGTCGCAGTACTACACGGTGTTCGCAGTGACCGACCCCGACGCGCGGTCCAAGGGAATCAGCGCGTTCGTGGTCGACCGGAACGACGAAGGGGTGTCGTTCGGCGCGCCGGAGAAGAAGCTCGGCATCAAGGGCTCGCCGACCTGCGAGGTCTACCTGGACGGCGTACGCATCCCCGAGACCCGGCGGATCGGCGCCGAGGGCACGGGCTTCGCCACCGCCATGCGCACCCTCGACCACACCCGGGTCACCATCGCCGCGCAGGCCATCGGCATCGCGCAGGGTGCGCTGGACTTCGCCCTCGGCTACGTGGCCGAGCGCAAGCAGTTCGGCAAGGCGATCGCGGAGTTCCAGGGGCTGCAGTTCATGCTCGCCGACATGGGGATGAAGCTCGAGGCGGCTCGTCAGCTGACCTACGCCGCCGCCGCCAAGTCCGAGCGCGGCGACGCGGACCTGACCTACTTCGGCGCCGCGGCCAAGTGCTTCGCCTCCGACGTGGCGATGGAGATCACCACCGACGCGGTGCAGCTGCTCGGCGGCTACGGCTACACGCGTGACTTCCCGGTCGAGCGGATGATGCGCGACGCCAAGATCACGCAGATCTACGAGGGCACCAACCAGGTGCAGCGGGTCGTCATGGCCCGGCATCTGCTGAGCCGCTGACCGAGCTCGGTGCCGGCACCGTCCACGCCACCACTCACCGCCCTCTACGGGCACTTCGAGCCCTCGGCCGAGGGCTCGAAGTGCGCATAAGAGGCGGTAAGTCGGAGTCCTGTCGCGGAAGCCGCTACTTCGACGCGTATCTGGCCAGGTCGGCGGTGTCGCCGCGGGCCAGGTCGGAGAACAGCGCCTTGGCCTTGTCGTTGTCCCACAGTACGGCGGAGCCGGCCGAGGTCCGGGCGTCGTTGTCGGCGATCGGCACGGTCAGGGTGTAGCCGTTGCCGTTGGAGACCCGGCGCATCGCCAGGGCGAGCCGGCTGAAGCCGAACAGCGAGGTGTCCTCGTCCAGGGTGACGGCCTGGGTGGAAGCGTTGCTGAGGCTCCAGTAGCGCACCGGGTTCACCACGGTCGCCGGGGACGCGGCCTTATTGGCCACCGCGGCGAGCATCTCGCGCTGACGCTCGACCCGGCCGAGATCGCCGCGGGGGTCGGCCTTGCGCATCCGGACGTAGCCGAGTGCGGTGGTGCCGTCGAGGTTCTGGCAGCCCTTCGGCAGGTTGAGATGGGAGTCCCGGTCCTTGATCGCCTTCGGCAGGCACATCTCGATCCCGTCCAGGGCGTCGATGATGTTGACGAACCCGCCGAAGCCGATCTCGACGTAGGAGTCGACCCGTAGTCCGGTGTTGGCCTCCACCGTCTGGACCAGCAGCTCCGGCCCGCCGAACGCGTATGCGGCATTGATCTTGTTGCGGCCCTTGCCGGGAATGGGCACGAAAGAGTCGCGGGGCACCGAGATCAGCGCCGGCTTACCGCCCACCGGGACGTAGACGAGCATGATCGTGTCGGTCCGCCGCCCGGCGGTGCTGCCGGTGCCGAGCCGCTTCTGCTCCTCCTTGGACAGGCCCTCGCGCGAGTCCGAGCCGACCAGCAGGAAGGTCTGGCCGGGCTGGTTGCCGGGCCGGTCACCACCCGGGTCGGCGTCCAGCCGGGCGACCTTGCTCCACGCGTACGCCGGCACCCCGATCAGCCAGATCAGGGCCAGCGCCAGGAGCGCGGCGATCACCAGGAAGACCGTCCGGACCGGATGCCGCCGGCGG
>DASQUF010000039.1:0-3037 GCA_035641435.1 Propionibacteriaceae bacterium
ATCGCGGAGCAGGCGTTCTTCAACGTCGGTGGGATGGACGACGTGGAGCGGCGCTGGTCCGAGCTGCAGAAGAGCAACTGACCATGGAGCCACTACCGGGAGCTCGTCATGGCTGAACCGATGCAGGTCGAGGTCGTCTGCGCGGACAAAGTGGTGTGGTCCGGTGAGTCATCCAATATCATCGCCAAGACGGTGGAGGGTGAGATCGGTATCCTCCCCGGTCACGAGCCGGTACTCGGGGTGCTGGTCCCCAGCGCAGTGGTGATCTTCGACGAGGGCGGCGGACGAGAGGTGGTTGCCGTGGACGGCGGGTTCATCTCGGTATCTCAGGGTCGGGTGTCGATCTTGAGCGAGTACGCCCAGGTGGCCGACGAGATCACCGTCGCCCAGGCCGAGAAGGAGCTGGCCGAGGCCCAGCGGGTCCTGGACACCGGGGACGGGAGTGACGAGGACCGCAAGCATTTCCTGCGCGCGACGGCCCAGCTTCGCGCCGCCCAGAAGGCCCAGTAGGGTCGCTAAAGACAGGTGGGACTGGGGAGCGACTGAGGACGGGGCATGCCGGGCTGGCTGAATGTTGTCCAGATCCTCGCGCTATGCGTTCTACTCATCGCGCTGAGCCTGATCGTTCTCGCCCTGCGGCAACGCTGGCTGAACCGACTAGGCGGCAACTTCGAATGTAGTCTGCGGCTGCGGGTGACAACTCCGGGTGCCGGCTGGGTGCTCGGAGTTTGTCGTTACAGCGAGGGCATATTGGAGTGGTTCCGTTTTTTTTCCTACTCGCCCCGGCCCCGGTTCATCTTTCCGCGCAGCGAGCTGCGGGTGCTCGAGACCCGCGATCCGGACCCGGTCGAGGCGGTGGCTCTGAGCTCGGACCAGACAGTTGTCCGGGTGCAGGCTCCCGGGCGGCCCGGCCAGGTCCTGGAACTGGCTATGAGCGCCGAGTCACTGACTGGTTTGCTCAGCTGGCTGGAGTCGGCACCGCCCGGCGTACGCCGTTTTGAGACCTGACTAGTTTGTCAATCCGATTGACAAACTCGCGATCGACCTGCAGATGCGCCGTTCCGACTTGGAGCACACTCCAAACCTTGGTCAACCGGCAGTCTGAGCTCACTCAGGCCTTGGTGGCGAAGGCGGCGTCGAAGGAGGCGGTGGGCGGGGTGATCGCGTTCATCCGCCGGATGAAGTCCAGTGCCTCCGGCGCGCCGGCGAGGCGGTCCATGCCGGCGTCCTCCCACTCGATGGAGATCGGTCCGGCGTAGCCGAGGTGGTTGAGCATCCGGAAGATGTCCTCCCAGCGGGTGTCGCCGTGTCCGGTGGAGATGAAGTCCCACCCCCGCCGCGGGTCGGCCCAGGGCAGGTGGGAGGACAGCCGCCCGTTGCGGCCGTTGTGCATCCGGACCTTGGTGTCCTTGCAGTCGACGTGGTAGATCCGGTCGGCGAAGTCGGCCAGGAAGCCCACGTAGTCCAGGTCCTGCCACACCATGTGCGACGGGTCGAAGTTCAGCCCGAACGCCTCCCGGTGCCCGACCGCCTCGAGGGTGGCCACGGTCGTCCAGTAGTCGTAGGCGATCTCGCTGGGATGAACCTCGTGGGCGAAGCGGACGCCGACCTCGTCGAACACGTCGAGGATCGGGTTCCACCGGTCGGCGAAGTCGCGGTAGCCCGCGGTGATCACGTCGTCCGCCACGGGCGGGAACATGGCCAGGTAGTGCCAGGTGGCCGAGCCGGTGAAGCCGACCACAACGTCGACGCCGAAGGCGGCGGCCGCGCGCGCAGTCGTCTTCATCTCCTCGGCGGCCCGCTGCCGCACTCCTTCGGGGTCTCCGTCGCCCCAGACCCGGGGGTGCACGATGGCCTCGTGTCGTTGGTCGATGATCGCATCGCAGACCGCCTGCCCGTTCAGGTGGTTGGAGATGGCCCAACAGCCAAGTCCGTGCTCAGCCAGGATGTCTCGGCGCTCGGCGACGTACGCCTCGTCCTCGGCGGCCCGGGCCACGTCGAAGTGGTCACCCCAGCAGGCGATCTCCAGGCCGTCGTAGCCCCACTCGGAGGCCAGCCGGCACACCTCGGTGAACGGCAGGTCCGCCCACTGTCCAGTGAACAACGTCACCGGACGGTCCTGCTGGGCACTCGCCCGGCCGGTGGCCTCGCTCGAAACTGTCCAGGTCGTCATCGATTCCCTCCCGGTACCCACAGCACGTCGCCCTCGGGGCCGTTGACCACGCGCGTCATGATGAACAGCAGGTCCGAGAGCCGGTTCAGATAAGTGATGGCCAGCGGGTTCACCCCGCCCGGCTGCTCCGCGTCGGGCACCGGCTTCGTGCCGTACGCCTCGGCGGCCACCCAGGCGGCCCGCTCGGCCCGCCGGGCGACCGTACGCGCGACGTGCAGCTGGGCCGCACCGGCCACCCCACCCGGCAGGATGAAGGAGTTCAGGGACCCGAGCGGTGCGGAGAACTCGTCGCACCAGCCCTCCAGCCGGTCGACCGACTCCTGCGTCACCCGGAGCTCGGGCTGCTCCGGATCGCTCGGCCGCAACGGCTTGGACAGGTCTGCGCCGAGGTCGAACAGCTCGTTCTGGATGATGCGCAGCACCGTTGTGACCTCTGCCGGCAGCTGGCCGAGGGCCAGGGCCACGCCAAGGACGGAGTTGGTCTCGTCCACGTCCCCGTACGCCTCGACCCGCGGGTCGGTCTTGCGGGCCACCGACATGTCGGCCAGCCGGGTATCGCCGCCATCGCCGGTACGCGTATAGATGCGGGTGAGGCGGACCACGACAACACCCTACGCACGCGTCTGCCGATAATCGGCGCAGGGCTGTGCCAGAGTTGTCCGGTGCCGCCGTGTTCGAGCAAGGGGGGCGACCCCCTTGGACCCCCGCCGCGGGCGCAACTACACCCGGGAGCGCGCGATTTCCCGAGCAAGGGGGGCGACCCCTTTGGACCCCCGCCGCGCGCGCAACTACACCCGGGAGCGCGCGATTTCCCGAGCAAGGGGGGCGACCCCGTGGGACCCCTTCGGCGGATCTTCACCGTTC
>DASQUF010000040.1:0-11580 GCA_035641435.1 Propionibacteriaceae bacterium
TTCGGCTGCGGAGCACATGGCAGGAGATGGCGCGGCCGCCCGGCGGTTCCTGGACGAGGCTGAGGTCCTCGCCCCGGACGTGCATTCCTATCCCGCGTCGATCGGCCTGATCCAGGCGAGGGCCATCCATGCGTTCTTCGACGGAGACCTCGACACCGCCAAGGCGACTTCCGCCGACGGCGCGCGGCTCAGCCGGGAGGTAGGTGACCTGTACTACCTCGTACAGATGCTTCAGTACCTGGGCCAGGCCGCGATGCTGGCCGGTGATGTTGCAGCATCGAAGCCGAGGTTTCTCGACGCGCTGCGGATCGCGCGGCAGATCGATGACCGGCTCGCCCAGTACGACCTGCTGAGCCTGCTGGGCTGGCATGCCGCCATGTCTGGGCACCCACGCCTGGCGGCACAACTACTCGGGGCCGCGGAGGCCGTCGGATCGGGTGCGGGCGCCGGCATGGCGGGCCCGGCCATGCCGCTCCTGGCGCGGGCCAACGAAGCGGCGGCGAGCGCGCTGGGGGAATCGAGGTTCGAGGCCGCGTTCGAGGCAGGCAGGCGCATGGGCCGGGAAGCGGCACTGCGCATTGCGCTGAGCGAATCCGAGGAGCTCGATACCGACCCTTCCGATCAGATTGCGACCGGACCACTGGCGAAGCGGGAGGCCGAGGTGGCGAGATTGGTTGCCGAAGGCCTGACCAACAAGCAGATCGGGACACGCCTCTTCATCTCCGAACGGACCGTCGCGACCCACGTCCGCAACATCTTGAACAAGCTCGGGTTTGGCTCCCGCGCCCAGATCGCGAGCTGGATGGCGTCCTCGGGTTCCTAGCCGTCCAGTGCTCACCGGACACCCTTCACCGGCAGGATGGCGACGGCTCCGAGGACGGCGGACACTCCGGCGACTGCATACAGCACGCTGTAGCTCCCGCCGCCAGCCGCCAGAATGGCCGGCGCGATCGTCGGCGCGATGGCGAAGGGCAGAGCCGCCGCGACGTTGAACACGCCGAAATCCTTGCCCCGACTCTTCTCGGGCAGTACGTCGGCGACGAGCGCGAGGTCGACTGCCAGGTACAGGCCGATGCCGAGCCCACCGATCGCCATGCCGACCAGTAGCCGTTGAAGGTGGTGGCCAGGGCGATGACGAACACGGCGAGCCCGTAGACGAGGGAGGCGGTTACGACGAAGATCTTGCGCCGGCCCGTCCGGTCGGAGCCTTCCTCGCCACCTACCAGGCCTGGTTGCCCGGCCGGGGTCAGGCTCCGGCGTCGCTTGGACGCTCGACCTGACGCGACGTCCATGGCCTCGTCGAGGGCCAATCCCACCGCACATCGACGTGTGGCGCTCAGTTCGCCGGGGCGGTGACACCAAGACGCGGAAGTCTCGGCGCACGTTGGCCTTGCTAGCCCGCTGCATCGAGGCGCTCCGCAAGCAACGTACGCAACAGGCTGCCGACCGGCTGACCGCAGACGACTGGCAAGACAGCGGCCTGGTGTTCACCACGGCGGCCGGGACGGCGATGGATGCGGCGAACGTCCGGCGTGATCTTCGGCGCGCTCTTGCATTCGTCCCCGGTATCGATCCGGGGAGTGGACTCCGCGAGAACTGCGGCACTCGTTCGTCTCGGTGCTGTCCAATGCCGGCATCCCCGTCGATCAAATCGCGCAGCTCGTCGGTCACAGCGGCACCACCGTGACCGAACTCGTGTACAGGCACCAACTGCGGCCCGTGATCCAGACTGCGGCGACCGTTATGGATCGCCTATTCGCCCCTGGGTCCGGGTCGGCGTGGTCAGGCAGTTAGTCAGGCAAGCGGTCGAAATTGACCCGCTCGGGGGAAGTGAATCTCGTGCTGACTTGGGTGGGCGATACTGGGTTCGAACCAGTGACCTCTTCGGTGTGAACGAAGCGCGCTACCACTGCGCCAATCGCCCCAGCTCCTGATGAGCGACGCCCACCATATCTCACCCGTACCACCCGCCTGGAAAACGGTCACAGACGGCCGGTCTGCTTGGACGAATCTGCAGCCGGTGACCGGTGTCCGGGGGGCACGAACTGGGGTGAAACCCGGATGAAGAGCCGCGACCGCCGGTCTAGGCTTACTCGGGTGTCTTCCATGTCGATCACTCTCAGCTCCGACGGCGAACGCCAGGAGACGGTGACCGCCACCGACACCACTGGCCTCGATCTATACGGCGACGACAGGTCGGTCGTGGCCGTACGCATCAACGGTGAGCCGCGGGACCTGCACCTGCCCATCCCGGACGGGGCGGAGGTCGAACCGGTTCGCATCGACAGCCCAGAGGGGCTGTCAATCCTGCGACACTCCGCCGCCCACGTCGCCGCCCAGGCGGTGCAGGCCCGGCACCCGGACGCGAAACTTGGCATCGGCCCGCCGATCACGGACGGGTTCTACTACGACTTCGACGTGCCCGAGCCCTTCACCCCGGACGATCTGCGGGAGCTCGAGAAGGGCATGAGTGCGATCGTCAAGGAGCGGCAGCGGTTCCGCCGCCGGCCGGTCAGCGATGAGGAGGCGCGGGCCGAACTTGCGCCCGAGCCGTACAAGCTCGAGCTGATCGCGGACAAGGGCGCCGCCACCGACGCCGACGGGGCCAGTGCCGAGGTCGGGGCGGGCGAGCTGACCATCTACGACAACCTGCGGCGCGACGGCTCGACGGCCTGGAAGGACCTGTGCCGCGGCCCACACGTGCCGCACACCGGCTACATCCCGGCCTTCGCGCTGACCCGCAGCTCCGCGGCCTACTGGCGCGGCAACCAGGACAACGCCTCGCTGCAGCGGCTCTACGGCACGGCGTGGCCGAGCAAGGAAGCCCTCAAGGCGTACCAGACCCGGCAGGCGGAAGCCGCGAAGCGGGACCACCGCAAGCTGGGCCGCGAGTTGGACCTGTTCTCCTTCCCCGAAGAGATCGGTTCCGGGCTGGCCGTCTTCCATCCCAAGGGCGGCATCCTGCGCAAGGCGATGGAGGACCGCTCCCGAGAGCGCCACCTCGACGCCGGCTACGAGTTCGTCTACACCCCGCACATCAGCAAGGCCGACCTGTTCGAGATCTCCGGCCACCTCGGTTTCTACGCCGAGGGCATGTTCCCCCCGATGCACCTCGACGAGGAGCACCACCTCGACGGCAGCCTCAGGCGGCAGGGCCAGGACTACTACCTGAAGCCGATGAACTGCCCGATGCACTGCCTGATCTTCCGGTCCCGGGGCCGCTCGTACCGTGAGCTGCCGCTCCGGCTGTTCGAGTTCGGCAGCGTGTACCGCTACGAGATGTCGGGCGTGGTTCACGGCCTGACGCGGGTCCGCGGTATGACCCAGGACGACGCGCACATCTACTGCACCGAAGACCAGATGCAGGACGAGATCAAGTCCCTGCTCCGCTTCGTCCTCGACCTGCTGGCGGACTACGGATTGGACGACTTCTACCTGGAGCTGTCCACCCGGGACCCGGAGAAGTCGATCGGCACCGAGGAGGACTGGGAACGGGCAACGGCCGCGCTTCAACGGGCCGCCGACGACACCGGCCTGGACCTGGTCATGGACCCCGGTGGTGCCGCCTTCTATGCGCCGAAGATCAGCGTGCAGGCGCGGGACGCGATCGGGCGCACCTGGCAGCTCTCGACCATCCAGGTCGACCTGATGCTGCCGGAGCGGTTCGGACTGGAGATCACCGCGCCCGACGGCACCCGGCAGCGGCCGGTGATGATCCACCGCGCTCTGTTCGGGTCGGTCGAGCGGTTCCTCGGCGTGCTCACCGAGCACTACGCCGGCGCGTTCCCGCCCTGGTTGGCCCCGGTCCAGGTGGTCGCGGTGCCGGTGGCCAGCGACTACGACGGCTACCTGACCGACGTGGCGGCCCGGCTCCGACAGGCCGGCGTACGGGTCGAGGTGGACACCAGCGACGACCGGATGGGCAAGAAGATCCGCAACGCCGAACAGCAGAAGGTGCCCTACATCCTGATCGCCGGCGGCGAGGACGAGGCCGCCGGTGCGGTGTCCTTCCGCTACCGCGACCGAAGCCAGAAGAACGGGGTCCCGGCCGACGACGCGATCGCCGAGATCACCGACGCGATAGCCCGCCGCATCCAGGTCTGACTCGTCGGACGCTCCCTTCTCCCGGAGGACGGTCTACGCTGACAACTCGTCAGGGGGAGGAAAGGGGAGCGGTGAGCCACGAGGTCGACGAGGCTGCCAGCCTGCCCGGAACCCCGGACGGCTTCCAACGGCTGTGGACGCCGCACAGGATGGTCTACATCCAGGGCGAGAGCAAGCCGCCTAGCCCGAGTGCCGCCGACTGCCCGTTCTGCACGGCGCCGGAGCGCGACGATCGGGAGCGACTGATCGTGCACCGGGGCGAGAGCGCGTACGCAGTGCTCAACCTCTACCCGTACTCGCCGGGGCACCTGCTGATCTGCCCCTACCGGCACGTCGCGGACTACACCGAGCTGACGCTGGAGGAGAGGGAGTCGGTCGCCGACCTGACCCAACGGGCGATGCGGGCGATCCGCAAGGCCAGCGCCCCGCACGGCTTCAACCTCGGCATCAACCAGGGCGCGGTTGCGGGGGCGGGCATCGCCGCCCACCTGCACCAGCACGTAGTGCCACGCTGGTCCGGCGATGCGAACTTCCTGCCGGTCATCGGCCAGACCAAGGCGCTTCCGCAGCTGCTGGACCAGACCTGGGTGGCTGTCCGGCAGGCCTGGGACGAGCTGGACTGATGCTCGAGCGGTTCCGTGCCCTGTCCCACACCGTCCTGGGTCCCGTGGCCCGGCTGCTGGTCCGGCTCGGTGTGTCACCGGACGTGGTCACCGTGACCGGCACCCTGGGCGTCGCCGTGGCCGCGCTCGTCTGCTTCCCCCAGGGCTGGCTCTGGCAGGGCACACTCGTGGTCACCGTCTTTGTGATCTCGGACATGATCGACGGCCTGATGGCGAAGATCACCGGCACGTCGAGCAACTGGGGCGCGTTCTTGGACTCCACGTCCGACCGGCTCGGTGACGCGGCCGTCTTCGGCGGCATCCTGCTCTACTTCGTCTACCGCGAGTCCTCGACGCTGTGGGCCGGGATCGCGCTGGCCGGGCTGGTTTTCGGCCAGTGGACCTCCTACGTGAAGGCGCGGGCCGAGAGCCTCGGCTTCACCTGCTCGGGCGGGCTCGCCGCCCGGGCCGACCGGCTGGTGATCATCCTGGCCGGGGCCCTGCTGGCGGGGCTGGGGGTGCCCTACGTGCTCCAGGTGGCCGTGGCCGGTTTGGCGGTCACCAGCATGATCACCGTGCTGCAGCGGATCGGCCAGGTCCGGCGGCAGGCGAAGGCGGCCGATGTCCGGACCGCCTGACGGACATGGAGCATGGGGGGCGGCCCCTTGAACCCCCGGACACGCCCCGAGTTGGCCCGGCTCTGCGGCAGGATCCGAGACAACACGCTCCGCCGGCTCTTCCGCCTCGGCTGGCGGTACGCGCACCGCATCCCGGCCCCGATCGTGGGCGCGGCCCTCACTGTCGCGGCCGTGGCCGCCGTCCGGCTCCCGGGCGGCCACGTGCAGACCCTGCGCCGCAACCTCGCCCTGACCACCGGCCGCCCGATCGACGACCGGCTGCTCAGGGCCGCCGTCCGGTCCCACCTGCGCAACGTGTACGAGATGCTCGCCCTGCCCGGCTGGTCGGACGAGGACGTGCTGCGACGGATCGAGACGGTCAACGAGGCGCAGATGCGCGGCGAGTACTCCAGCACCGGTGCTGTGGTCGTGCTGCCGCACAGTGGCAACTGGGACCTGGCCGGGGCGTACGCCCAGCTCACCGCGATGCCGGTGACCACGGTGGCCGAGGCGCTGCCGGGGCCGGACTTCGCCGCATTCGTCGCCTTCCGGGAGCGGCTGGGCATGCAGGTGCTGTCCCACCGGGACCCGGCGGTGATCGGCGTCCTGCTGGGGGCCGTACGCGCCGGGCGGCTGGTCTGCCTGCTGGGCGACCGTGACCTGGCCGGCTCCGGGGTGCCGGTGACCTGGGCCGGACAACCCGTCACCATGCCCGCCGGCCCGGCTGTCGTGGCCCGCCGGTCGGGGGCGGCCCTGATCCCGATCGTCTGCCAGTACACGCCGAGCGGGATGCGGATCGTCTTTCGTGACCCGATCCCGCACCGGCCGGGGCGGGACGGTCTGGTGGCCATGACCCAGCAGGTCGCCGACTTCTTCGTGGCGACCATCGCCGAGCAGCCCGAGGACTGGCACATGCTGCAGCCGTTCTTCGCCGCCGATGCCGCGGTACCGGCGCCCGAGCCCAGCCGTCCGGTCCGTGCCTAGCCCCCGGTCGCTGCGCGTCGGCCTGGTCTGCCCCTACTCGCTGGAGACACCCGGCGGGGTGCAGAACCACGTCCTCGGCCTGGCCGGGCACCTGCGCGAGCGCGGCCACGCGCCGTCGGTTCTGGCGCCGGGCGAGCTGCCCACCCGGCTCGCGGCGACCCTGGCCGAGGACGGGTTCGCCAGCGCCGGGACCGCCGTCCCGCTGCGCTACAACGGGTCGGTCGCCCGGGTCGGCTTCGGTCCGCTCACGGCCGCCCGGGCCCGCAGCTGGCTGCGCCGCGGGGCGTTCGACCTGGTGCACGTGCACGAGCCGATCACCCCGAGCGTCGCCCTGCTCGCCCTCTGGGCCGCCGAGACGCCGGTGGTGGCCACCTTCCACACGGCCACGCCCCGGTCCCGGTCGATGCAGCTGGCCGGCGGGGTGCTGCGGCCGGCCCTGGAGAAGCTGCACGCCCAGATCGCCGTCTCCGAGTCGGCCCGGCTGGTGGTGGTCCAGCATCTCGGGCGCGATGCCGTCGTCATCCCCAACGGCTTCCGGTTCGCCGACTTCGCGGCGACACCGAGGCCGCCGGCGCCCGCGGGCCACCGGCCCCGGCTGCTCTTCCTCGGCCGCACTGATGAGCCGCGCAAAGGCCTGGACGTGCTGCTGGCCGCGTTGCCGGCGATCCGCCGGGCCGCCCCGGATCTGGAGGTCGTCGTGGCCGGCCAGGGCGCCCGCCCGCTCCCACCCGACTGCGTCGCTCTCGGCCTCATCGACGAGCGCGAGAAGGCCGACCTGCTGGCCTCGGCCGACGTCTTCGTCGCGCCGCACCGGGCCCGGGAGAGCTTCGGCATCGTGGTCCTGGAGGCCATGGCCAGCGGCGCACCGGTGGTCGCGTCCGACCTGGCCCCGTTCGCCGAGCTGCTCGGCGGAGCTGGACCCGGGCCGGTCGAGCGCGGCATGCTCTTCGCCGGCGGAGAGCCCGCCGACCTGGCGCAGGCCGTCGTCGGGATGCTGCGGCAACCCGACGCGGACCGAACCGAGCGGGCCCGTCGGCACGCCCGCCGATTCGACTGGTCAGTGGTCGGTCGGGCCATCGAGTCGGTCTACCGGACGATGCTGGACGCGGCGTACGGCGACGTCCCGGCGGAGACCGGATGACCGAGCTGACGGCCGTCGTGGTGCTGGCCATCGTGCTGCTGGGTACTGGGTGGCGGCTGTCCTGGCTGGGCACCCGGGTCGACCGGGCCCACGCGCGTGCCGAGCGGACCTGGGCGGCTCTGGACGCGGCCCTGGTGCGCCGGGCCCGGGGGGTGGCCGAGCTGGCGCTGACCCCGCGCTTCGATCCCGCGACCGCGCTGCTCGTCTCCGAAGCGGCGGCCGCGGCGCTGGAGCCCGCCCTCAGCCGCGCGGACCGGGAGCAGGCCGAGAGCGACCTCAGCCATGTGCTGGACCTGGTCACGTCGGAGCTGGGCGATGGGAGCCAGGGACTGGCCGACCTGCGGGACCGCGCGGTGCTGAGCCGGCGGCTGCACAACGATGCCGTGGCGACCGCGCGCACCCTGCACCGGCGGCGTACGGTGCGGCTGTTTCGGCTGGCGCGGCATGCCGCCGAGCCGACGCCTTTCGAGATGGCCGATGACCGGCGTCCGTCCTGGGCCGCGGAGTGGTAGCACGGAGCCGAGGGCAGTACGCTCGCGAGGCTGGCCACGCGCACAAGGAGAGACTGTGTCGGACTACCCCGAAGACCTGAAGTACACCGCTGAGCACGAGTGGGTCCGTAGCGGTAACAGCAGCACCGTCCGGGTGGGCATCACCGATTACGCCGCCGACCAGCTCGGCGACATCGTCTTCGCCTCGCTGCCGTCGGTGGGGGAGTCCGTCGGGGCCGGCGACGCGTGCGGCGAGCTCGAGTCGACCAAGAGCGTCTCCGACATCTTCTGCCCGGTGCCCGGCGTGGTCTCCGCCGTCAACGCCCTGCTGGAGAGCAACCCGGAGACGGTGAATGCCGACCCGTACGGGGACGGCTGGCTGTTCGAGCTGGAGATGGAGGAAGGCGCCGACCTCGACGACCTCCTGGATGCAGACGCGTACGCGGAGCAGATCGCGGGCTGACCTTCGCCCGGTCAGCCCGGTCTTGGACCGTCGGGCCTAAACTCTGCATCACGCCTCGAGATTTCTCGAGGCAGACCCGAAAGTCGAGACCTGATGCCCTTCTGCACGAACTGCGGCCACGACAACCCAGACGGAAGCAACTTCTGCGGGCAGTGCGGCGCCGCCCTCACCTCGCCGCGCGGTGAGACGACCGAACGGATCCCCACGGGCGATACGACCAAGACCATCCCGCCGATGGTCGACGAGCACACCGAACCACTGACCGCCGAGGAGGAGGCCGCCGTCAGCGGGCTGCCGTCGGGGTCGGCCCTGCTCATCGTGCAGCGCGGCGCGAACGCCGGCGCGCGGTTCCTCGTCAACACCGAGAAGGTGACGGCCGGCCGGCACCAGGACTCCGACATCTTCCTCGACGACATCTCGGTGTCGCGACGCCACGCCACCTTCACCCGGACCGACGAGGGCATCGTGGTCAAGGACCTGGGCAGCCTGAACGGCACCTACGTCAACCGCGACCTCGTGGAGGAGCAGCTGCTGCGGCACGGCGACGAGGTACAGATCGGCAAGTTCCGGCTGGTGTTCTTCGCCAGCCCGCACGGGTCCGAGTAGCCCGCTGACGGTCCTGAGCATGCCGAACCCACCGGACCCCCGGTCGCGCGGCACAACACGGAGCATCGGTCAGGTCCTGGCCGTGCTCCGCCCGGACTTCCCCGAGATCTCGATCTCCAAGATCCGTTTCCTGGAGTCGGAGGGCCTGGTCGCGCCGCAGCGGGCCGAGTCCGGCTACCGGCGCTACACCGACGCCGACGTGGAGCGGCTGCGCTACGTCCTGGCCGTGCAGCGCGAGCACTACGTGCCGCTCAAGGTGATCCGGGACCATCTGGCTCAGATCGACCGCGGCCTCACCCCGCCCAGCCTGGGTTCGGTTCGTCAGGCGGAGGGCGGGGAGGCCCCTGACGCTGTGGCGGCGGCACCGGCCGCGGCGACGCCGACCGCCCCCAAGGCGCCGGTGCGGCTGTCTCGGGCGGAGCTGCTGGAAGCGAGCGGCCTCACCGAGGCCGCGCTCAGCGAGCTGGAGCGGAACCAGATCATCCTGACGCGGCGGGGCACCAGCTCCTACGGTCGGGACGCCCTCACTCTGGCCATCGCGGCCCGTCGGCTGGGGGAGTACGGACTGGACGGACGACACCTGCGGGCCTTCAAGATGTCGGCCGACCGGGAGGTCGGTCTGGTCGAGCAGGCCATCGCGCCGCACGTCCGGCGGACCGGTGGAAACCGGGACGTCTCGGCCGAGGTGACCCAGCTGGTGATCAGCTTCCATGCGGCTCTGGTGCGCACCGCCATGGAGAGGTGAAGGCGCGGCGAGACCCAAGTAGGGTTGGCTCATGCGTGAGCTCGATGTGGTGGGCGTCCGGGTCGAGATGCCGTCGAACGCGCCCATGGTGCTGCTGCGCGAGGTCGGGGGCAGTCGTTATCTGCCCATCTGGATCGGGGCCAACGAGGCGTCCGCCATCGCCAACGCGCAGGAAGGCGTGGTGCCGCCGCGTCCACTGACCCACGACCTGATGGTCGACACCCTCGCCACGCTGGGCCATCGGCTGACCGAGGTGCACATCACCGAGCTCGAGGGCGGGACGTTCTACGCGGTGCTGCTGGTCGACGGCGTGGAGGTGAGCGCCCGACCCTCGGACGCGATCGCCCTGGCCCTTCGGGTCGGGTCGGACATCTACTGCGCCGAGGACGTGCTCGACGAGGCGGGGATCGAGATCCCCGAGGCCGAGGAGGACGAGGTGGAGAAGTTCCGCGAGTTCCTCGACCAGGTCAACCCGGACGACTTCGTCACCGGCGACGAGCCCAAGCCCTGAACTGTCCGACGCCGGGCGGTGCGCCGCTGGATCGCTGGTCCGCGCGCGAATGCGCCCTCCGGCCGCGTGGGTGCATCGGCGCGCAACTCGCCGCCCACCCCTCAGGCCGAAAGTCCACAGTGGCGACCTGTCGCCCTCTGCCCCGCCTGGCGGTTGGTCGAAAAGTCGCCATTGGTGGAGTTTTTGCGGACGGCTGCGGAGCCGAAGAGAGTGGGGTAGAACTCTCAGGGGCAAGTCGAGGGTGAATGATCGTCTTCCGGCGGTATCGGCGTGTCGTTGACCACCTCGCCGAGCCCGTCGTAGCGTTCAGAATGTAATGCCGACGATGGAATTACGCCCGCGCAACTCTCAGCGGGTCCGTCGCGGCCGTCAGGTTGGCGAGATTCGGAGGCAGACGTGAGCAGCACCGAGGTTCCCGCAGCGACCGAGCCGACCCCGGTCGACCCGGAGGACGCCCAGGGCCTGCTGTTCGACGGCGACTTCTCTCCAATGCCCACCGACGTCGGCTTCCGCGGACCGGTCGCCTGCAGCGCCGCGGGGATCACCTACCGCCAGCTCGACTACTGGGCCCGCACCGGCCTGGTCGTGCCCGAGGTCCGCGGGGCGTCCGGCTCCGGCTCACAGCGGCTCTACAGCTTCCGTGACATCTTGATGCTCAAAGTGATCAAGCGGCTGATCGACGCCGGCATCTCGCTGCAGCAGATCCGTACCGCCATCGACCACCTGCGGGCTCGCGGCGTCGCCGACCTGACCGAGGTCACGTTGATGAGCGACGGGGTGTCGGTGTTCGAGTGCACCTCCGACGACGAGGTCATCGACCTGCTCCGCGGCGGTCAGGGCGTGTTCGGCATCGCCCTCGGCGGAGTCTGGCGCAGCATCGAGGGCACGCTGTCCGACCTGCCGGCCGAGCGGGCCGAAGAGCCCGAGGCACCGACGCCGAACGACGAGCTGTCCCGCCGCCGGCAGGCCCGCGCCGCCGGCTAGTGGTTGCGCCCGGACGCTCGTCGAGGGTCCTGCGACGCTGGGGTGGATGGCTCGCGAGGCCGACGAGGGAGGGATAGCGGGGTTCTATCTCGACCGCGGAGAACGCCGCGCGGGCGGGGCAGGCGCGCCGACGAACGTCCGGGCGTGACCATCGGGTCATTCCCGGCCCAGTCTCGTCGGGTGTGGCTCAGCACGTCGGAACCGACGGCCTTGTAGACCGTCGCTCGCTCCCCGGCGACTCGTCGCTGGCTGGGCGACAAGGCTGGTCGATCCGGCCAGCCGCAGCCATCGAGCGGCCTCCGCCAGCAACGCTGTGGCCACGCCGCGCCGCC